>JAILEL010000212.1 GCA_024687845.1 Eubacterium sp. | reverse complement strand
GAGTAATTTCTGTATGACTAATGGTAGCTATTTATCAGCTCCCATCGAATGTAAAAACAATCGCAAAAGGGCACAAAGAAAACGCCTGCGACAATTCTCTGCGCAGAAATCCACCATAGCCTATAATGACAAGTTACAATTCTAACATTTGTCATAAAAAAATGCAAGTGTTTTTTCCACTTGCATTATTTTTTTATAAATTCTATAAGAAGTTCGGTAGTTTGACAGCCTAACTACAGTTTATCACATGCAAAACCAGTAATGGCTTTAATTTTTTTTCAAATCGTAACTTTTTTGCTTGCATGTTCCACTATAATATCTTCATGAAGCATTTGGATTCTGTACATCGAAGCAAATCGTTCCAATAGCAAAAATGAGAAATATTTGCTCTATAACCAAAAAATAGAATGGTGTAACGTGTAATCATAAAATTTATAAAAGTCTCGCAAAGCACTAAACAAGCGCTCTGCGGGACTTTTTTCTTCAAAATACTGTCAAAGACAGGATTATATATCAACTCGTAAATAAATTATAATCCATAGTCTTTAGGAACATTATACATCTGCACAAATCTATAAGATTTATACTCACCGTATTTAGGACTATATAATGAAATTAGTATCAAAATAACATTATTATCATAATCTGATAGGGATCCATCAATGCCATATCCTCTAATCTTATCTTTTTCCGATACTAATCCATCCCCTCTTATCATTTCAAATTCTGTAATGGTAAAGCCATTATATACACTGTCATCATATTTCCATGTGGTTGCTTCCCTGTTTTTAGTCGGATCATCATCATCCACAATTGCCATATAGTCGATGCATAAACGGCTCTCTCTTACAGAAAGAACCACACTTGTATTTGTCTTATCAATCAAGGCGATTTTACTACCTTTTTTTGTTTTGACATCATCATCTATTTGAGGATTATTTACTGTATCTCCTTCAACATATATTGCACCATCAAGTTCTGATGCAATCTTCTCTATAATGATATCTGAAACCTGTTTCGCATATGTTTCGCCCTTTATCTGATAATACAGGCTTGTAATCATTCCAATTATCACTACAGCAGTAGAAACAAAAACAGACAACAAAACAAAGCAAACTATCATTTCTACAAGTGTACTTCCTTTATTGTTATTTAAAGCCTTTATTCTATTGTCTATAATGTTTCTGACCATAGAATTTACTCCTTGTATCTAAAACGTAATGCTTTAGGTGTTGCAAGCTCCTCAGATTCAATCAAAGGATTAACAGACTGATATCCTGTAGCTTCTAATTTATTCATTCTAATCTTTAAATCGCTGTATTCCGTAGCACTGTCCTTAACATTATTAGTAATCATATCACTATTCTCATAATCAAGCATAAGATAAAAAACAGGTCCCTTTCCATCCTGCATATTATATGAATTAAAAGAAACTTCAGTTAAATCTATCTTATCTTCACTTTTGTAAAGCTCTGCATTAAACTGCTGCATAACTCTATCAGTATCAGCTGTTTTCATTCTAAGATTATAGCAAAAGGAAACTGCACTGTATATTATTGCAAGAATAATCATGAGCACTACAAAAGCAACCAGAGTTTCTACCATTGTTGTTCCATCATCATTTAAAACTATCTCTAATGCATTATGTCGTTTTATGTATGATTTTCTTTTCATATTCAAATCCTTTGCCAATCACATTATCTTCTATTGCAAAAATAAATCATTTCTTAATTATATTGTTGAAAAACAAATCTCCATTTTTCATTATCACTTATTGTTAGCGCCATAGGATTAAAATTTTTATCCGAAACAGTTTTTTCCAAAGTTCTTTTTTCACTTATATCCTCAGCTGTAGAGTCAAATTGCGATATAGATATTTTATATTTATTTTGTACAGTATATGACTGCTTTGCAGTCTCACATATTATTTCCACATATAGTATCGCATTTTTCTTATCGTCTATTGGCAGATCAGATAACTTCTGTACATCTGATAGAGTTATTCCCGGTGGCAGGCTCCAATACATACGCAGCTTAACATTTCCCGGGAAGCCATCCACTTCATAGTTACTATTCCTATATAGATTAAAATATCTATATGCATTCTCCGATGGTGCATCCGGATCGTAATAAGGCCACGTACTATCCTGATATAGATTGCACCTCAAATATCTCCATAACCAGCTGTCAGCATTAGCAGAATCTGATTCTAATTCTTTTCTGATTGCGACACTTAATGTATTTGCCGCCTCTCTATTTCTTTGACTGGCAAGCTTTTTATTTTGAGATGCATAAAGCGTATAGGTTACAAGCATAAGTGAAAATGTAAACACCATAAGCACTGCAATGATAATTATTGCTGCTATCATTGCAGTACCTCTATTCTTTGAATATGCTTTTGGGTTATGTAATTTATTACGGTTAGCCTTCATAAGATCACCCTATCACATTTATTCCGGTGCATCCCCCGGAGTAGCCACATTAGCATCCGTATCATCATCTGAATTGCTTTCAGATGTGCCTTCTCCTTCTGACTCATCTTCATCATCAGAATAACCATCCTCTGTTTTTTCCGTTCCACTTCGTATATCACCAAAAGAATCTGAATCCGATGTATTATTCATACCTACACCTAAATCCGATGTAAGTTCATCATTTATGTATGCATTAATGAAATCCATATACTTGGCATCTAGCTGTTCATAGAGTCTCACTCTATATGATACCGTTCCCGAAGAATATGTACTATAATCCTTTACAAAAATTGATTCTCTCCATGTCTCATCCTGCAGATTAAAAAGCAGACTCATTTTTTCAATACCTGTTTCAAAATCATATGACTTAATCTTATGAGTTGCTACACCTCCTGTCTTATCCTCAACAGAATATAAAGGTATTTCAGACTGGAAGATGTGTGTCCTATAAATATCTGAAACAGCATCAATAAGACTCTTTATATCATTTACACCCGTGTAATAGAATTCTTCAGGATCCGAATCATGTGATACCATTATCCGAGTCGCAGGCGCATTACTGGTTATAGTTCCATACTCATTCCACTTGAATGCCAGAATTCCGACTTTATTCTCTGAATTAGTACACCCATCAATTACGACATCAATTTTATTAATACTGCTGATTGTAAAACCATGTGGAGAGGTAATCGTAATATTCTGAGATTGTTTATCACCTCTAATATAGTATTCAACAATTCCAATCTCACCATTTTTATTCAATATAAATGTATCCTCTGCAGGAGAGCCATTCACATCAAATTGCGTCTTTATAGGTATAAAATTATTATTCCCATCTTTCCTCTGTAACGTAATTACTTTTTCATTACTATAAATATCTATATGATATGATACAGTGCCCTCTTCACCTAAATTATCCCATACTATTGAGAAAGCATCGAATCCGATATCTGTTTCTTCAGTGCCTTTAAAGTTAAAAACAGGCTGTATTGTATACATAAGCTTGTATCTATTCTCATCCTGAAGACTTTCGTCTTGAGAATTTTCATCTTGAGTTTTTACTGCATAATTACAAGATTCGTCATGATGCTGAAGAGTCGTTTCGTCCTGACCGGAATCGCCTTCTTTTCCCGGTGCAAATACACATGAACTAATATCTATTTTCTCATCGTCCAAACCCTCATATGACATAACTGCTTTAAATCTTTTGGGTTTATCTATTGCCGTCTCTTCCCCCAGATAAAAATTCCAAAGCTTATCATTACTCGGTTCTTCCTGCGCAACGGAACCTATATGATTTTTCGCATATGAAGCATCCAGAGAATAATGTAGACTCTGAGCCGTTCCTTTGGTTATTCCATAATATAGTCCTGTTCCATAATTCCTGCATTTATTAATTATTCCATTTTTATGTGTATCACATACAATACCTGCAGCATCATAACTACTACCGTCATCTTCTTCTCTTGCATGTTTTTCAGATATAGTTATAACACCGGTATTTACCGATTCACTTATCTCTATACGAGGGCTATTACTATCAGATATAATACCTGCTACACATCCTGACGCATCTATAGCTCCATGATTAATACAGTTATTAATTAAAAATGGCTTCTCTGAATTATGATTTTGACTTGTACCTTTTCCAACTATTCCAGCGGCATTTCCATTTTCTCCAGTTGATGTAATAGTTCCTATATTTATACAATTCCGAACAATTAAAGCATCTGACGCTAAGTCTATTCCAACAATTCCCGAAGCTGTACCCGATGCCGAAATATTTGCATCATCTGCATTCGTACATGAATCTATAATGCAGGACCCTTTTTTCACTTCTCCAACCAAACCAGAAGCAATATCGACAGCATTTATTGTTTTTTCGTTCTGACATTCAACAACAGCACTATTTCCACCTACGGCAGCCACTATTCCTGAAGCATTTCCATTTTCGCCCGTAATAGAATCCCGGTCTGTCGATAAGATCTTAGCATTCTTACACCAAAGAATCAGACCTGTGGAGTTTTCATTATCTACCTTATTGTTAACATCTGTAGAAACATAAGTATTTTTTGTTCCATTAATACCTGCTATCGCTCCATAATTTTTACCACTATATGTCGCATTTACAGAATTAATCAGATATCCGCTCTCTTTAATTTTTCCATCATTATCCCGTTCTCCGGTTCCTCGAATAATACCCGCATTAACCTCTGTAAGTCCTCCTATATACGTTGCCTTTGACACATAATAAGAAGATGAAGCAGTATCTTCTCCACGCTTTTTATTTTCACAATTAACAAGAGTCATATTGCCGGATACTCGTCCGACAACACCACCCAAATAAGAATACCTGACATCATCCATCAAGGATTCAGAAACATTACCATTAATCACCTCGGTCGTAGCTATATTACCATTATTTACGAAACCGTCTATTTTTAATTGTACATTTTCAGGAACATAACCAAATGCTCCTGCTGCGAATATCTTTGCTGTTACCTGAGCCGGGTTACTATTCGTTCTCTCAGCATAATCAGGAAAATCTATTTCACATAAATAATCATCATCTGTCGGTACACCAAAAATGTTACCCGAAGAAATATCTGTATCTGCTATTTTGGCAAATGCCTTCTCATAATCTACATAATTACCTTCTTCAATAAGATTATCAGCTACTATTTTATATAGTTTTCCATCATTTGTCTCATGATCTTCACTTACCGAACAAAAATCATTCGACTCACTTTCTACAGTATAAAGCCCGGCTATTCCGCCTGCGTATGATTCTGCGTTAATAGAAACATTGCTGCCAAGCGCAAATTCAGAACTGGCAATATATTTCAATGTTTTTTTGTTTCCTGAGATTCCCCCGGCTATTCCTCCAACGAAATACTTTCCATATACATCTATATAATTTAAATCTATTTCCTTATTATTAACCCCTTTCAGTTCTATGTCTTCGGAAGAATCAGCGATACCAAGGTATCCGCCAACATATGCTATACCATCAATCTGACACTTTTTATTTGTAACTGCCGGATCTATCGAAACAGCCAGCTCGTCATCTGATGTGACTACTCCAAATACTCCTCCAATGCCATATCTTCCTTTAACTTTATAAGGTACTGTAGTAGTTTCATAATCCCAGCAAAGACCACCTATTCGCCCCACATATCCTCCTACTGCATCACGTCCCACTACAAGCATGCCTGAGGATGTATTATTGTCAGCAATCAGCTTATTCATACAGTTATACAAGTCAGATTCTTTTGATTTTGTCAGTCCTGCACTACCTCCAACATAGTCCTGCCCATATACAAAAGCATCTACCTTCGAGGAATAACTATTACTCCAGTCATCTGTAGGAACGTTTATTGTTCCACCCTCAAAACAAGCCCCTGCAATTCCACCAACTGCATTACCTCCAAACTTTGAGCTCTCAATTATTTTAACTATATCTTCAGCTTTTATTTCATCAGTATATAAATCTATGGTTTGGTTACCTGTATAATTCGAAGATACTATCTTCATCGAGAGATTCTTCACATCTTCAGACTGTATATTGTCGCATTCTTTTATAGAAGAACAATTTAGTCCTACTATTCCTCCGGACAGACCTGTTAATTCTTCATCTTCAAATATCTTAGAGATATTTTCATAGTCTGCTTCAGTCCATTCGTCCATTATACCGGCAATAAAAGGACGACTTGACTTTAGCGTTAGTACAATGCCTTTATTAAGGGCTTTGTGAAATAGTACAGAATTATCTTCTCGTATAATTCTAGATGCCGGTGCAGCTTTATTAAGCGATGGCTCTCTATAGTTCATTTTATCAGCATCTATATTTCCGACTCCATTTGCGCCCGCTATACCACCGACATACATACGACCTATTACATTATTATAATTTGTAACAGCATAATCACTTATTGTTTCATTTTCTTCCTGTTCACCCATATCAAATCTGCATAATTCAGCACATCCAATAAGACCACCAACATATCTGTTGCCAAAAATAAATGCCTTACTTACATCACCCTCCATCATTTCATCATCCGGTTTTGAATTGCATTTTTCAAGAACTGTAAGCCTTCCATAACCAATAAGACCGCCGACATAATTATCATTTGTTAATGATGGATGTTCTTCTACATTTGATAAGTCATTTATAAAACTATCAGAACCTGTATCATAGACCACATAGCTATCACAGTTTACCAGTTTTATAGGTCCACCGCTTCCGGCAAGATAATCTGCGGAAATAGAATCTTCTATAGACTCACCATTCAGCGCACTACCAACTATTCCACCAATAAATGAACATTTCAGATCTTTAATACTCGTCTCATCAATATTTACCTCTTTACCATTTTTAATTCTCTCTTTAACTACCTTATCATTTAATAATCCATATATAGTTCCTCTGTTTTCACAATCCTGAATAATTACTTCATCTGCTCTTACAACATTTTCATCTGACATCGACTTTGAATCAGAACTTATACTGTAACCATCAAAGAAATAGTTTTCAGTCTGTGTTTCTTCGTTATCAGGATAATTTACCCAGACTCTGCCTGCTATTCCGCCAACATTCTCCAATCCACTAACTTCAGCATAGTTAAGCATGCCCTTAATTTGAACATCTGCATCTGCATCAGACAATGCAAATGATTCTCGTCCAAGTATTCCACCAACATCTGTTCTTCCGGTTACACGAGATATTTTAGCCGCACTTTCCCCGTCACTTTGGAAATCAAGAATTGTAAGCTTATCAAGTTTACCTATATTATTACCGGTAAAACCGCCTACCATACATGTATAAACTGTGTTATCATTAACAATTTCCAATCCTTCTACAACATGGCGGTTTATCGTAATATTTGATATAGTACCCATATTCTCAGCAAAAAGACCTAATGGGAGTCTTCCCGCACGTGTATCACTTAATGCCCCAACACCGCCTTCATCTGTTGTAGTTCCCAGTATTTTTGAATAATCCTCATTATCAGAGGAATCTAAACATTTATCTTTTACAGCTTGCCCATATACACCATATACAATATTTGCAGTAACAGAAATATTCAGATCACTGATAATAAATGATTCATTTTTATCTTTTGTATATGATTTATCCTGAGTAAATACATCCATACTATCCAGTTTTCTAAATCCCGGAAACGGATATTGGGATGTGTCAGTATATTTACCACTCTCTACACTTCTTGTAGCAAAGAACTTACCATCGTAATCTATGCCTGATACTGATCTTGATATATTGTCTTTGGAAGAATCATATGAGTTCAGAAAATAATTAATAGTCGTATTATTTTCTCCTTTGCCAAGAAATTCATTCCATGAAATATCTGCTGTCAGTTTATATATTTCTTTTACAGATTCCATATCAGATCTTTTATAGTCCGTCTCATAACGGACATTATATAAATGTCTGGCATTATTAATGTCTATATAGACATCATCTTTATCATCTTTACTATATTCTCCAAAACATACACATTCGCCTTTGAACCCATCCTTCTGATCTGAAGCCAGCTTCGAATGACTTACATGCTTATTATCAATTCTTCTGCCACTTTCCACTGAGTCAGTTATAGCATATCCCATTTTCCCAACACATACATCAGCATATATATAGTTTGTAACATCAGCAAGACCAAATCTATAGAAACTATATGTATTTCTAAAAGATTGCTCTCCCGGGTTTGGAGCTTCAGAACTATAAGTTTGTCCAAAATATATGGAATTACTATATGCCAGAGTCTGTGCCTGAACATCAGCAGCATCCAATACAATATATACTTCATTGTCTATGCGCCAAACAGGTACCCTAAATGGTACCCCATTATTATTTTTATATTTACCGGAATACATATTAAAGTTGAGCGTTAAGGGATTAGCCATTGCTTTTGAAAGTCCCTCTGCATATGATGAACATACAGGTATAGTACTATAAGCCACATTAAATGTCATCAAAGGGTTTCCCTGTACTTGTCCGTTATACACAGTAAAAATCAGAGAGTCATCATCTCCCAGTTTATTCTCGCCACTTCCCTTATCTATTACCTTCATTGTAAGGAGTTCTGAATTCTCCATATCGAGTTCAAGATATGTTTTGGTCATCCCCCTTCCTCTTATTCTCTGCGTAAGCTCAGTAACACTGTAATACCCCAGCATTTTATTTTTTCTTTCTGTGAGAATTCTATTCATTACACTTAGCGATGTTTTTCCTTCTCCTGCTGCTTCTCCTTCATACAAAAGAGAATCGTATCTGTCAGAATAACATACTGAAAAAACCTGTCCGGAATCAGGTGAGAATTCGAGTGTTATAGCCGCATTAAGCGCTCCCGAATCAGAAACATATCCAGTAATTATATCAAAAAGAATCTTGGCACCTAACCTGGATTTATCTGTTTTTGAAACTATGGTTCCATTTAGATAATCCTTATAATCACCTTTACTAGCTTTTAGCCTTATGATAACTCCCCTTTGACTGTCCGGATTCTGATTCAGTTTCCATACATCGTCCCACTTGTACTTAACTTCACTTTCTCCACTCATATCATATGATATCTGCTCCAGCATGTTCTGACTGAGCACTATACTGTTATCATATGTGCTATTACTATCACCTATCTGTCTTAATTCATTTACAACTTTAAGATCTAATGTTCGGCTTGAATCGTATTCGGTAAGCTGATTTTGTGCCGCAAAAAAGATTTCCTCCGCCATCGCATTTTCATGATTAAAATCAGCCCAGTCTTTCCATCCAAGTCCCATCGCAATCGAAATGCTGAGCAAAATAGCCATGAGGACAAGCACAACAACAAGCTCCACCAGTGTGAAGCCTTTGTTGTGCTTATGAATATTATTCATTTTTGATACGAATCGATTATTTCTCATGCCATACCCTCATAAAAAGCATTTCTTCTAATCGGAAACTTCAACCAAACGTAAGGTTTTGACATCATTAACATTCCCACCAAATTCGAATGTCCTCGGTCTTGCTCCGCAGGAGGTATATCTTCTTTTTTCAGTAAATTTCAAATTGCTGTTTGTTCTCGTCAGGAAATTATTAGTTTCTCCGCTGCTTGCCGTAAAACTAACAGTAGAATCCGACAAATCCCAGGCAGCAAACATATTATTAAATGATTCCATTGTAAGCCCTGTGCATTGATTAAACATGCCCTTAAATGAAGTGACATTGCTTAAATTCACACCCTTCGGAAATCTTATATCATTAAGAGCGTAATCCCTCTCAAACATCCATTCCATATTATTGCAATTAGTCAAATCTGTAGCTATTTCTTCATTAGTAACAGGATCAGTATATTCTGAAATATCAAAACGTTCCAGATTGGGTTTATCATGAAATGCCCAGTTAAATGAAGTAAGATTAGGTATTTGCCAGCCTTTCGCCTCAAAAGTCACTAAATTATCTGTACCACTCAACGCACTACTATTAAATGTGGTTAAATTATCCATAGATGTTCCATTAAGACATAACTTTTCCAAATGACTGCAATTCGTGAATAATCCATTTACGTTGGCTAAGGAGTTCATTTTACAGTCAGTGATATCTATTTCCTCAATCAATGAACCATACATCACAGCGTTCTGATCATTTGTTCCCGGACCACCACTAAGACCACTCAGATCACAGTTAACAAAAGAAATCTTCTTTAGATTTGCGCAATAAAACAAATTTCTAATATCAGTTAATTTAGACATATCTTTATCTTTGAAAGTAAGCTCAACACCGGAATTTTCCTCCTCCTTCAATCTTTCATTATAGAAGCCGTAAAATGATCTATATACCGTTGTGGCACTGCTATAATCAAACGTTTCATAAAACTTATTGTCCTTATCCAGACTCCAGCAATTATAAAACATGATACTCATGTCCGCGGCATACTTCGTATTAAGCTTCGAAGGCACATCTTCAGTCTCTACACCAAAATCAACAGTTTTGAGATACGGACAATAATCAATAAAACTGTGCATATCACTTGAATATAATGTTGTACCTTCCGCAAAGTCTAAATTTATGTGATCAAGTATGAAGCAATGGAAGAACAGCCGATAAGTATCGACAGTTTTAACACTTGACGGTTCCGACGTATAAATCGGGCTAATCTCTACGTCCTCAAAGCTGACACTGTAAAGTCTGGGGCAATTTTCAAACATGCCGTTCATGCTTGTTACCGCATTCATCTTTGCGCCGGTAAAATCCGCAGTTACAAGACCTGACTTACCATAATCTCCTTTATTACCATCCGGAAGAGGCTGTTCCTTGATAACATCTCTCCAAAACAGCTGTTTAAAGCTTGTCAGATTATGCACATCCCAGTTTCTGGCACTAAAATACTTTAAGTTATTGTCATTTTGAAAAACGCCCGAACCAAAGGTTCCTGTATAACCGGACATATCACAATCATCAAATGTAACCGATTCAAGGCTTGTACAATTTTTCATCATATCCGTAGCCGAGTTACATGAATGAAGATCCAACCCTTCAAAAGAAACGGATTCTAATTCTGTACAGCCCTGCAGAAGATAATTCACCGTTTCACATGCGCCAAGATTGGTTTTCCCCGCTTCGGTATCGTCATAATTCAAAATATTAAAAGATGTAAGCTTAGTCTTTCCATCCATAAAATTATTGAGAGATTTAAGACTTCCCGCTTTCCAGCCTCTGGCTGTAAAAGTCTCAAGCGCATTAGCACCCTTAAACATTTCTACTACATTATTAAGTGATGGTGTACTGCACATATCAAGATTAACAGACAAAAGACTACTGCAACCATTAAACATCTGGTTAAATGTTGCGCAATTTTCCAAATCCATACCTTCTAAAGACAAATGAACCAGACTTTTACAGCCTTGAAACATTTGCTGCATACTCGTACATCCTGAGAGATCCGTCTTATATTCCTCACTATAATCCTTTATATCGAATGTTTTAAGATATGTCCGTCCATTCATAAATTGGTAGAAAGATACACTGCCAACCTGCCAGCCTTTTGCTGTAAAGGTTTCAAGCGCAGCGGCATTATTAAACATATTTGAAACATTATTAAGCAGCGGGGTGTAGCATTTATTTAAATTAACCGTTGTCAGAGATGTGCAACCCTTACACATTTCATTAAACGTTGTACAATTCTCAAGCCTTAACCCTTCAAACGAAAGCTTATTTAAGGAGGTGCAGTTGAGTAACATTTGTTTCATAGTAGTAACACTGCTGAGATCAGTTACATAACTACTGTCATAATCGCTGAAGTCAACACTTTGAAGTTTAGTTCTTCCATTAAAGAGACCATCCATACTGGAAATACTTCTTGCGTTCCAGCCTCTGGCAGTGAAAGTTTTTATTTTCGTATTGTCTGTAAACATGCCGGAAATATTACTTAAGACGGGACTATATAATTTATTAAAATTCACTTCCTCCAATTTTGTACACTTATAAAATATCTGATTGAATGATGTACAGTTCGGCATATAGCAGTTTTCAAAGCTGATGCTTGTTAATTTTGTACATTCCGCAAACATCTGATGCATATCCACAACAGAACTATAATCCCATTTTGAAAAATCCACTTCTCCACTGATCAGTCCTGTCCAATGGAACATTTCATACATATGGGTACATTCTGATGTATTCCAATCCTCCATGCATGAACCGGCAAAACTAATATTATTGAAATGATCGAAAATACCATTAAAGCGCCCAACCAAAGCAGGGTGATTATCTCTTGAAAACCAATATACATAATAATTGCTGCCATTTTGAACAGTGTAGGCAAATATAGGTACATCATATGTCTGATCATCTCCATCCCACATGATGGCCATTCTTGTAATCTTTCCTCCATCAACCGATACATTCAGACCGCTTATACATTTACAGTGATCGTTGCATGAAACAGCCAGATCATCCGCTATATCACTAGTTTCATAACCCGTCATCAGCTGATCTATCAGCCCTGCATTTTTTAGAACCGCAACCGCACCGGAATAATCTTTTTTCTGAAAATAGAGATTAACATTAGAATTTTGTTTCTGTTCATGAAATAAAAACCTGATCTGACCGGCCATATTATTAGTTTTATACCAGTCAGAGTTATCTTTTCTTGTGAGAAACTTCGCCCTTGAACCATAAACCGCCCTGGCAATATATGTATATACCCCCGGAGTTCCTTGTCTGACATCAGCCCATACTTCTTCTATTGTATCAAAGCTTTCGGCGGGATTGGAGTTATACTTTTCCCATCCTTTAAGCGCTATACCTTCTCCGGTATTGGGTGGAATATATCTGTTAAAGTCATCCGTTTCTTCATTTGTAAGTTCATTTAATGATACCTCAAATGATGCGCTTGGTGCTCCATTAAAGGATACAAGTCGTTTGGCATCTGCCAGAAGCTTAACATTCTTAATCTTACAAGTTATTCCAACAAATGTGTATAAGCTCTGCGTACTATCATCAGCAAATACTTTGTTCCAAATCACTTCACTCTGAGCATTATAGGACTTTATTTTATCAGAGTCACTTTCCTTCTCATATGACTCTCCTTCTTTAAATGCCCATCCATCAAGTTTTGAATATTTTGCCAATTTAACTGAAGCAGATAATCCGCTAAGTGTTTTATCACCGGAATTCAATGCTTTATTTTTTGCATAACTATCTCTATCATATTGATTAGTATAGCGTTTAAGTGTGATGCTGATGCTTTTATCACCGCTATTACCGAATGTCAGAGAATCCGAACCTTCGAGGCATTCAAATATTACATTTCTTTCTTCGATTTCTTTCTCAGTGTAAGCATATATATCATTTATTCCATTTTGATTTAATATATTCACTCTGGATATTATCTGATCATAAGAAAGAAGGTCTTCGTCAGTTACCTTACTGACATCACGTTTTGTGCTCCATTTCAGGTTCTTAAAACCATCTTTACATACTATTGTGTATACTTTGCCTTTTATTTCAATTGTATTCTCTGATTTCCAATTCTCTGAAATAATGCCATTTGCGTCATCTTTTCTGAATTCTACGGTTAATGTATCCGGCAAACCTGACTCACGATTCCCCTCTTTAAAGATAACTCCGGGTTCATCCTTTCCCTGAATGCTGTTATAATTATGTACCTTCAAAATATATCCATCAGTGTTATCATTTTCTTCATCGTCCCATTCCTCCGGTTCCGGATTAATCGGGTTATAAGCCGTATCTTTATAATCAGCAGAAGTAGAATAATCAGGCCATAAATGAATAATATTGCCTTTATTTTCTCCTGTTTTACTAATGTTATATCTTGAAAATTCAATATTCACGTCATCAAAATTGTCATAAACAATCCATTTCTTACCATCATAGAAAACATAATTAGCTGTATCATCTTTTGTTGTTTCAAATAATGCATATTGTATCGTATATGATCCTATATTTTCAGAAGTACTTGGCGTAATGCTATCCTCTAGCAATTGTGATGTCCAAACATTGAATACAGTATTTTCAGAATCAACTCCGGCAATTTCAGCTATATTATGCCTTTTTTTATGATTAAGCTGATTAGATGCATCATTATATAGCTGGGTAAGAACCGCCTGTGTAGCATTGTATGCTGCCTGTGCATCCGTTATATATTCCTTTTCCCTGGAACTATCAACAAACCCCAGCATAACAGGTATAGAAATAGCCGCAATGATTGCAAGTATTACAAGCACCACAATAAGCTCCACTAATGTGAAGCCTTTACGTGATTTCTTTGATTCATTATATACCTTCAGGTTTAAACCACTTATCTTATCCTTCATAGGCGGTACCTCAGCTTTTTCTTATTATGAATACTATGAGAAGCAAAAGCCGCTTCTCATGCCCCTTCGAACCTTTGGTTCTTCGGTAATTTGTCTTTCAAAAGTAAGGTCTCACTTTGCTCTTTTTTCAAAAAAATACACACTTATTATATCGTATCATCATAGTTATAATTACACTGATTCTACCATGTTTGAGTTTTTTTTTCAATTAGTGGTCATAAATAATTCACAAAAATATTCGTGCATTTTTACTATAAATGTTAATTTGTGCTTTGTTTTTCTGCGCGCTTTCTATTCGGTTCTTTGACAGTTGAATAAAGTAAAATCTCGGAAGTTTGACACCCCAAAATTCCGGTAGTTTGACAGCCTAACTACAGTTTATCACATGCAAAGCCAGTAATGGCTTTAATTTTTTGTCAAATCGTAACTTTTTTGCTTGCATGTTCCACTCCATTCCATTCCACTATAATAGTATCAAGAGGTAGTCATATGCGATTAGGTTGGACAACTGGTAAGTATTCTGTAACATACAGAGCTGTTAAGACAGTAAGGATTAATGGAAAAAATAAGTCTCTTATAGTTAAGTCTTTTGGTTCCGAAAAACAGATTTGTGAAAAGTATGGCGTCACAGATTTAACTCATATGATGGAGAAGACGGTATGCGTGCTTATATCACAACGCAGCCCATAAAGACGCTGAAAGGCTTTCTGCAGGAATGGTGTATGGCAGATGACGGATGGACTCTTGACGGAGACAACTCCGGCAAGAAATATAAAATATCAAAGTTAGATGACGAGCATGATAAGGATAAGATCTTTTATAAGACCCGATGGATTAAGGAAGAAGGTATCATCCATACAGATAAAGGGGATAAAAAGCAGATTATTGAGCAGAAGCTTATTGTGTCATACTCAATCAAATATCGTGACTTTCTACGTCATGTAAGAGAAGGTCAGATTGAACGAGCCAAAAAGATGGTAGAATCGGGCGAAAAGGCCATCAACAAGAAAAAACAGAATGATCCAAAACACTTCATCAAAACAAACCACGCCACGAAAGACGGAGAAGCTGCGTATCAATCAATAAGCTACGTTGATGAATCCGTGATTGCTGATGAAAAAAAATATGATGGATTCTATGCTGTATGCACAAACCTTAATGAGCCTGTAAGTAACATCGTAAAAGCGAACAAACGCAGGTGGGAAATCGAAGAATGCTTCAGGATAATAAAAAGTGAATTCAAAGTCCGTCCAGTATATTTAAGCAGGCAAGATGGAATAATTATTGATCAACAAAAAAATCCCGCAAACGCCCTATTTATAAGCGTTTTGCGGGATTTGACATTTCAAAATCCGATTATTTAAGAGTAACCTTAGCTCCAACTTCCTCAAGCTTAGCCTTAAGAGACTCAGCCTCAGCCTTTGATACGCCTTCCTTAAGTACCTTTGGTGCGCTCTCAACAGCTTCCTTAGCTTCCTTAAGTCCAAGACCTGTTACCTCACGAACAGCCTTGATAACCTTAATCTTCTCAGCACCAACTTCTGTAAGCTCTACATCGAACTCATCCTTCTCTTCTGCTGCTGCAGCTTCTCCACCTGCTGCTGCTACTACAACACCAGCTGCTGCTGAAACGCCATACTTCTCCTCTACTGCCTTTACAAGCTCATTAAGCTCAAGAACTGAAAGTCCATCTATCGCAGTTACGATCTCTTCTACTGTCATTTTGATATCCTCCATAATAAATTTTAATATAATAAAATAATGTTAATTGCGTCAGCTTATTATTAAGCCTCAGCCTTCTGCTCTGCAACCTGATTAATAACACGAGCAAAATTGGTAACTGGTGACTTGATACTTCCGAGGAACTTGGAAAGAAGTTCTTCTCTTGATGGAATTGTAGCAATTACACCGATACCGTCCTTATCATAGTACTGTCCTTCAACAATACCACTCTTAAGTTCAAGCTTCTTAGCCTTCTTAGCAAACTCAGCAAGTACTCTTGCAGGAGCTGTTGCATCATCCTTTGAAATAGCAACTGCTGTAGGTCCTTCAAGATCCTTTGAAAGTTCTGCAAATTCAGTACCTTCGATAGCAAGGTTAACCATGGTATTCTTATAAACCTTATAAGTAATTCCAGCTTCTCTTGCCTTCTTACGAAGTGCAGTATCCTGCTCTACTGTAAGTCCAAGGTAATCTACAAGAACTACTGACTTAGCACCATCAAAGTTTTCTTTGATTTCCTGAACTATAGGCTTTTTCTCTTCAATCTTTGCCAACTTATCGCACCTCCTTATAGAATCATGGCTGCGGCAACAAGTAGTGGTATGGACTGCTATTCATTATTAATTCAAAATAGCAGCTGCAACCAACGTACATAAGAAAAACCTCTGTCCGCTTAAGACAGAGGTGTAAGTTCGTAAATATGATATATAACATTATAATTGCTTGATTTGCATAAAACAGCTTAACCTAACAAATAATGTAATATAACCACGAAACCTTCCTCGGCAGGTAACCTTTCGGTGTTACGCTCAGCTAAATCTGAGCACCTGCTGTCTACGGCAGCTCATCGGTTATTTAAGATATCATAGTCAGCTATTATTTGTCAACATTTTTTTCAATCAGTTATTTTTTTATTCAATCAGTAAGTTCGTTTAAAGTTTTTCACATCATCCTGAAAATGCTCCAGCAGCTTTTCATATTCTTCTGCATCTTTAAGCTTGCCAGATTCTTTCTTCTCTTTTAATACACTCTCCAGCTTCTTAATGTTTTCAACAGCATTATCCTTGTAGTTATTACTTAAATCAACACGAATCTGATTAATTATGGCTTCGAGTTCTTTATCTTTTTTCTTACTGAACAATCCCATATTTACCTCCATAAAGGACATGTAAAAAACTGTATAGCATGTAAAGAGTTATGAAGAATGGATTAATACTTCGCTATGACTAATAACCCTAAATATATCAGTTACCCATCGACATCTTCACTTTGAGAATACGTCTCACACTCTCATCGATTCGAGATTCTGATATCTGACCACTTTCTACAGCTGATTCCAATCCTGAAACTGCTGATTTAAAATCTGTAGGCATCAACATTATGTCAACTCCTGCATCTACACATTTAACGCTAAGCTCACTTGATGAATAAGTATTGGATACCGCTCCCATGTTGAGCGCATCTGTTACAACCACTCCATTATATCCCAGACTATTACGAAGTACATCTGTAACTATCTTTTTAGAAACTGTAGCAGGTTCAGAGTCCTCTGAAGTAACTGTAATATGTCCAACCATTACCATATCTGCACCTTCTGCTATACCACTCTTAAAAGCAAGGAATTCTTCATTCTGCATCTGATCAATAGTCTTTGATGTTGTTGCAGATGACGTATGTGAATCCTCCATAGTATCACCATGGCCCGGAAAATGCTTTAGTGTACAAGCTACACCACTATCCTTAAAGCCCTTTACAGCCGAAGCAACAAGAATGGATGCCTCATTGAAATCATCACTATATGCTCTTTTTCCAATAACTGTATTGGATGGATTAGACCATGTATCTGCAACTGGTGCAAAATCAAGATTAAATCCATAATCCTTAAGATATCCAGCTATAGTTGCTGCATTATTATATGCTGTTCCAGTACCTTCAGATTTGTAATTATACATATCATTCAGCTGAGTAGCTCCAAGTTTTTCCTCACATCTGGCAACTGTTCCGCCTTCTTCATCAACTGCCAGAAAGATTGGAAAGCCAGATATCTCATTTGCGTAATGCTGCATATTGCTCAGCATCTTCTTTGTCTGGTCAGTGGATTCAAGGTTCTGTGAGAAATAAACCAGTCCACCTACAGGATTTTGCTTATAGCTTTCCTTTGTAGCATCACCTGCTTCTGTCACCTGATCAACTCCTGTAAGACTTTCAGGAGTTACAATGAACATCTGGCACACTTTGTCATGCAGGCTCATTTTAGAAAGAATGGATTCAACGCTTGGATCTGATGCAGACTGATCACTATTACTTCCAGTCTGATCATCATTCTGTGAATTGTTGTCAGTCACATCTACATTGCTGCCATCATCTTGATTACTACTTGCATTATCACTACTGCTATTTTCTTCATCAGTGTCATCACCTATGCCAAATATACTCTCGCTCGAATCATCGCCTTCGTCATTATTGGCTATAACTTCCGATGTATCTGACTGATCAGCTCCTGTTTCTTCATCATATTCAATAAATTCTGTTTTGTCGCTTCCTTCTCTCCCACGGTTTACTACTACATAAACCACTAGAAGTGCAAGTACAAATCCTATTAGAAGAAATATAATTCCTTTTAATATTCCTATAACTTTGTTATCAGATCTCATAATTTTTCCTTTTTTAGTGTTCCTTTTTCATCAATCTTCCCATTCACAAACATATCCCATATTACCTGAATACTGTTTAGAGAATTCTGGAATCAGACTGTCTCTCTGGTCATTCCAGCTCCAGCCTTCATCGTCTCTTGGATGCCAGAGCATCAGATAGAACTCTGGTTCTCCATCTCCTACACGATCCCAGCCACTCGGTTCTCCTTCTCTCCACTTAGTATAGGATTCAAAGTCTTCACCGGTTATCCAGTGACCAAAGGTCGCATTTCCACTACCAGATGTATAACCACCCATCCAGCAGTATTTTATCTTTTTACCCTCACATAATTGCGTGATAGTATTCATTTCCGAATCCGATGTGATAGTAACCAGATGGCCACCCAGATCCATACATTTGCGGTTAGCTTCAGTCCAGGATATATCTTCTACAAATATCTCATATCTTGAGGAATGCTGAGCAACTTCTTTCTTTTCAGTAGGAACAAATGTGGAAGAATCTGATGAACCATAAGTTTCATCCATCATGATACATTCTACATTTCTTTCATCCAGCTGTCCAAGACTTGTATCACTTTCATACTCAACGCAGTACATATCTTTTTCCATCTGATATATCTCTGCCAAAACCTCAGACATATCACTGACAGAATTAATAGGCCAGCTTCGACCATTTGTCTCATCTGCTATTCTGCCACAGGTATAAGAATCACCGTCAGAAGTATAGATGATAAATATTGGCACAGAATACTTATTTGCCTCATAAATAACCTCATCTACTGTATGAGTACTTGAAACATCCTGACCATCTGTAAATGCAATCACGCACCTTGCACCTTCTCTAGTTGCTGCATTCATTACACCATAATAAAGTGCATCATAAAGTGCTGTCGCGCCTTCAGCTATCATGTTATTGATACCATTTTTAAGAAGTGTCTTATCATCGGTATAAGTACACATGAACATAACATAGCTATCAAAGGAAATAAGCTCAGCGCGGTCTCCGGACTCAGTATCAAGCATATCAACGAACTCCGTCATAGCACTCTTCATTTCAGACATATTTCCTTCCATGCTGGAGGACTTATCTGCACAGATATCAAAGCTTACACCCTGATTTCCTCTTAGAATCTCAACATTCTTAACCTTACGGTAAACATCCTGACCATTCTTAACCTTTTCCTTTATAGAAGCAACAGGATTTGAAAGAACGAGTGTTGTCTGTGATTCATCTTCAACCGTATAATAAAGCTTAACTGTAGGATAATTGGTTACATCAGCTGAAGAATATCTAAGGTTCATTTTCTGTCTATCAGGCAGAGCCGCCTGGAATTCTTCAAATGACGAATCATTTGTAATCTTAACGACCTCAGCTTCTGTGGAAGCTTCTTCTGTGGTTACTTCTTCTACTACAGTTTTTTCTTCTTTATCTTTATTGAACGATATTATATCTGTTTTAACAAGAACAAGCATCACAATAGCAACAACGACAAGTGCACCAATTACCGCAAGAAGAATCGGAATTGTCATATTCTTCTGTGGTTTCTGTGGGGTCTGTCCATATCCACCACGAGGTGGTTGACCAAAGCCGCCCCCCTGAGGTGGTTGTCCAAAGCCGCCGCCTTGTGGCTGACCGAAACTGCCTCCTTGTGACTGACTGAAGCCGCCTCCTTGAGGTTGACTGAAACCTCCGCCCTGTGGCTGACTGAAGCCGCCCTGTTGAAAGCCCCCATTTTGCTGTTGACCAAAATTACCACCTTGCGGAGCTTGGCCAAATCCGCCTCCCTGACCATAGCCTCCATTTTGAGGCTGACCGTAACCACCTTGTGAAGTTTGTCCAGGAGCCATATTAGGCTGTTTTATCTGTGTCTGATTCACACCACCTGGCTGAACCGCACCACATACAGGACAAAATGCACTTTCATCCTTTATCTGTTTACCACACGATACACAAAATTTCATTTTCTCCCCCTCATCTTGTAAAAGACAAATCTTCCCACTGCTAAATCTTGGAAATAAATGCTGCAGGAAGTTTTATAACTGACTCCTCATTATCAGATACTCTGAGATAATTCTAACTATCAATATAACCCCTGCGTTCAGTGGAACAAATATCCTCTGAACCTTTATCAATGATTTTATTTCATCTTCAGACGCATTCCCTGAATTAATCCACGTAAATACTGGAATCTGACCTGCTAACGTAAGACCTGCTATAAGAAACAGGATTGTCGCAGCTATTGCATATTTTACATCCCAATTCACAACATAATCCATTATCATATTTAGATTTGAATATCCAGATTGGTAGGAAAAAATGCTTATTCCTACAGCAATAACGGTAGCACCGAAAAGATTTATGCAAAGAATTCTGAAAGAACAGGATTCATCATGTTCAGCCTTACCATCAATTACCCAGAAAGCAGCAATCCCACTTAACGTCCAGAAAAGATGCATCCAAAGTATGCTTGTAGTTAATGCCACACCATACATTGCGCCCATCAGAAGAAAAAGCGCCGGTATAAACTTCTCACTTTTTTTCGCTGAATATATGATCAAATAACCAAATCCAGCCGCCATACATATCATTACGAATACATTTGCCCAGTTAATATATATAAATGATCCACATTCTAATACATATCCGTACAACTGTAAAAAGGCAAGTGTAGCAAATGATAAAAAAGCAAATATAGCTGTTATATATCTTCCTCTTCTAAAGCTCATAGATGCAAGCCAGATCATCAGCATACATTCTACTGCAAACACAAAATAATCGATATTTTCCATTGAAAAAAGAAGATTAATTGATTTGGCTCCGAGCATCAGCCATCTGATTGAAATCATAGCTGTCCCAAGAAGCATCAATGCTGCACCTGCAAATGATATCCATTTAGCCACAGTATTTTTACTACTGGATAATGGATTAATCTGCCTTAAAACTCTTAACACAACAGCAAGAGCCATTGGAAATAATATAAGAAATATAGTTAATATGCCCAATCTAACTGACTCCCTCTTATTTTAGAAAAACTCAACTTTCCAAATCAGGTATGGAACAGCTTCTTTGTCTGATATCTTGGTTCGCAGGTAAGATTCATTCCAAGCTTCTTAAATACTCCCACATCCACCTGAGAAAGTATTACAGAGGAATGCACCTCAAGTCCTGCCAGCTTAGGAAGCTGAGCATATGCTTCTTTTGCTTCTGGATTCTGTATTGCCTCGATTGAAAGAGCAATTAGAATCTCATCTATATGCAGTAATGGATTGTGGTTGCCAAGATAGGTAACCTTCAGATCCATGATAGGTTCAATAACCTGTGGAGAGATGAGCTTTGCGCTGTCATCTATTCCAGCAAACTCTTTAAGAGCATTTAATATAAGTGCTGATGATGCTCCAAGAAGTGTTGAAGTCTTACCAGTAAGTATACTGCCATCAGGCATTTCCATTGCAGCAGCAGGATTGCCTGTTTCTTCAGCACGTATATTTGCTGCAGCCACAACAGGACGATCTGAAACAGAGATTCCTGCTTTCTTCATAAGCAGTTCTATCTTTTGAATTGCACTCTCTCCCGCATCACCCTTTCTCTTGTCGCAGAGAGCCTGATAATAACGGCGGATAATCTCCTGATTAGATGCCTTTCTTACCGCTTCATCATCTACTATACAATGTCCTGCCATATTAACACCCATATCTGTAGGTGATTTATATGGGCTTTCTCCCTGAATTTTTTCAAACATTGCCTTTAATACAGGGAAAACTTCTACATCACGATTATAGTTTACTACTGTCTCTCCATATGCATCCAGATGGAAAGGATCGATCATATTTACATCATTAAGATCTGCAGTTGCTGCCTCATATGCAAGGTTAACAGGATGATTAAGAGGTATATTCCATATAGGAAATGTTTCAAACTTTGCATATCCCGCCTTAACACCACGCTTCTGCTCATGATAAAGCTGTGACAGACAGGTTGCCATTTTTCCACTTCCCGGACCCGGTGCTGTTACAACAACCAGTGGGCGAGTAGTCTCTATATAATCATTTCTTCCAAAGCCTTCATCACTTACAATCATAGGAATGTTTGATGGATAACCAGCTATCGGATAATGTCTGTAAACTCTGAGCCCTAAAGCTTTAAGTTTCTTCTCATAAGCAACTGCTGAAGGCTGTTCTGAGAACTGTGTCAGAACTACAGAGCCTACATACAGTCCGTTGTTTGTAAATGCATCGATCAGTCTCAGCACATCCATATCATAAGTGATACCTATATCGCCACGAACCTTATTTTTTTCGATATCTCCAGCTTTGATAGCGATAACTATTTCTGTCTGATCTTTAAGCTGCTTAAGCATTGTAATCTTCGAGTCTGGCTTAAAACCCGGAAGAACTCTTGATGCATGATAATCATCGAAAAGCTTTCCACCGAATTCCAGATATAATTTTCCACCAAATTCATTAATTCTTTCTCTGATATGTTTTGACTGCATATCGAGATATTTGTCATTATCAAAACCTATTTTATTCATTGTGTACTCTTTCTCCCACCTTTTATATATTTAACTCTGTGTAATTGATTATTTATTCCAAATTTTTTAATTAAAGAAGCCCTGATCTTCGTCATAATTATGAAGTGCATATCCTCCAAAGGTTGAACCAAGACCACCTATAGACCCACTAGCCCAGCCTTTGAATCCATCACTCAGATCTGATGTTGTTCTTCCTGGAAGGTAGAAATAGAAAACTCTACCACCAACTATTCCATATGGTTCTTCATACTTATACAATGTATTTTCCCATATTTCTTCGGTGCCTACTTCATATTTTGTGGTGTAGCTTTCCAGTTCCATTCTATAGGTATATTCATCCAGTTTTTCTATATTTGTAAACTTACCGGAGAAATCACAGTAATATACCGTTCCATTAGGATAACCCTCTCCAGAGTCTCCCATATCTGAATCGTGATACAGACCTGTAAAACTACCATCTGGCTGCAGCTTGAGATCAGTACTCCATGCTCCCGCTCCACTACAGAATATCATTTCTATTTCTGAGCTGATAGGAAGGCCAGAAACAGAAGCAGGTGCTCCATTTCCAGAGCCCGAGTCACTGCTTCCACCAAGGAAGTTAACTGCTGCGTCATAAGTCATTGAGACTTTGCTGGCACTTCCGAGCATATCAGTAACTCTGCTATTATACTGAATTATCTGAGTCATATTTGCAGATATTTTTCCCATATCTGCGTCAAAATCAGCCTGTGAAATATCTGCATCATTCTTTTTATATTCATCTATCGTAGTGGAATAATCTTCACTCGGACCAGAGTTATGATTCCATTTATTTGTCACAATATAGTTGCCTGATGAATCCAGTCCATATTCATAATATGTAGCCTCTACCCATTCATCAGCCATAGCAAGATACATATACATTTTATCACAATTTGGAATATTCCATAGATAATATCTGGCTCCGCCGGCTGCCTGAACATCGAAATTTTCATAATACAATCTCTGTTTTGGACCTGTACCATTATCCTCATAAATATATAAATCAGCAGAGTAATCACTCGAAGCTGCAACAAATACAAGCTCGGGCCATTGATCTCCATCAGTATCAGTAACTGATACCGGATAGTTCTCGCTTGCCTGATATCCCTGCTGCCAGGTATATTTTCTTATCTCAGATTCTTTTGACTGAATGATGCTAAGATAATCACTATATACTTTACTTAATTCGTCTCCTGAAGGAGCAGCCGCCTGCTTCTTACCAGCCTCAGTTGTTGCTTCAGTTGTAGCTTCGGTAGTCGCCTCGGTCTTTTCAGCACCATTATCCTGCTTTTTTCCATCTCCGGAATCAGCATCATTTGATTTACCTGCATCGGAATTAGCCTTTTCCGTTGTTTTCTCTTCAGTTATTTCTTCGGTTATTTCAGATTTGCTGGAATTGCTGTCATTTCTATCTGCCGTATCCTGACTCTTATTATAGAGAGTCACAGCAAGCGCTATAACAAGAACAACCAAAACCACACCACTTGCAATAAGTGCAATAATTAGCCCCATGTTATTTTTAGGTTTCTGAGGCTGAGGCTGATATCCAGCCGGAGTCGGACTCACATACTGGTTTCCTTGAGGCAGACCGCCATAACCTTGAGGCTGATTGCCATAAACCTTAGACTGTTCTCCACCTTTTTGAAATGATCCACCGCCCTGGTTTTGTGGCTGAGGGGCATATCCCTGAGGAGTACCTCTATATCTTTGATTTCCAGGACTCGATGGGTCTATCTGCTTTGAGTTTGCCTGAGAATTTCCCAGTTTTGTACCACATACAGGACAGAATGCCATGCCTTCCTGCAACTGATTTCCACATACATTACAAAACATAACTTATCATCCCTTTTATATTTTCTAATCACTTCAATATTTGCTCTAAATTTTTGTGATAATTCTATTCTGTTGTTTCATAAAAGCCTTCCATCATAGTTGCGTTATAGACTCCATTTACCGGTAATTTATCCAGTGTTTTTATTCCACCGTCTATAGTAGCATCAGACCATTCTACGAATTCATCTGGAAGCTCAGAAACCGGCTTATCCTTAAGATATATATAGAATACTTCACCGCCTTTTATTCCATAAGGCTCCATATACTTATACCAGGCATCTTCATATGCCTCTTCTGTTCCTATTTCCTGTTTTGTCTTATATTCTGGCATTTCAAGCTTATATGTATATTCATCAATTTTAGTCATTTTAGAAAACTTTCCAGAATAGTCACTATAATAACATGTTCCTTTTGAATTGCCTTCGACTATATCACTTCTATGCCATTCTTCATAAAGTCCATAGAATCTTCCATCGGCTTTTATATTGAGTGTAGTCTTCCATTCACCAAGACCACTGGTAAAAACAAATGTAGTTTTTGAATTAACAGGTAGTCTTTTTACTTCCTCACCTGCAGGTTCTTCTGCTGTCTTTTCATCTGTTGAAGTCTGAACATCCTGAATAGCAGCTTCTGTGGCTGTTTCTGACGCAGCACTTATGCTCTCAATATTTTCCTTATTCCTTACCATTACTATAGCAACAGAGGCAAATACCGCAATAACAAGAACCGCGCCTGTAATGAGTCCGATAAGAAGATATTTATTTGAAATAGTAGATGTCTTCCTCTGTAGACTTTTTTTAGGTTGGAGGTTCTGAACCGGTTTGCTTTGAATCTGATTATTCTGAAGCTGATGTGGTAATTCACCTGACTGAGGAGCTGACTGCCCTATAGGCTGTTGATTCATATATGGATTCATATCACTTGTAAGCGTGGCAGTTCCAGTGCCTACACTATTATCAGGTAACGGCTGTCCATAGGCATTCATACCAGCGCCACTCATTCCGACATTATTCATTTCCGGATTCGAATTCAATATTCCACTTGTAAGGATAGAGGTAGAATCCACATTTGTAATTATGTCAACCGGAGCTCCGCAACATGGGCAGAACTGGGAACCTTCATCTATTTTATTGCCACATGTTGTACAAAACATTATGTCAACCTGCCTTCCTCATCTATAATCGTATGCTCAGTCTTTATAATAGCCCTTTGAATAGAGTCTTTGGAATTCTTCCAATCTGCTTCTTTGTTTCTGTAATCATGCTTATCAATAAACCAGGACACATCAGAATTAACTCTTTCCATATTTTCAAAATATGCCTTATTCAAAACCTGTAGAAATTCTGCATATTGTGCCTGATTAAGCTGCTCTGCTCCTTTATCATAAAGAATTCCATAATGATAGGTGCAGAAGCCCTTACAATTTTCTACCTTGGTCTTAAAATCCGGATCCTTTTTCCACATATGAAAAATAGTATGAATGTACCTGTCAAATACAGGATCAATTCTCTGGCAGACAAAGCAATTAGACTCAAGTTCTTCAATATATTTTACAACAGGTGACTTGTCAGCTTTTCTTGAGAAAAATCCCTTTGCAGATGGATTATCCTTATCTGCAAGAGCTTTAAGCTCCCTATTTGTTTTATTCATATGTGTATTCAGCATCAATGCTACACCAAGCTTATTCTTGTTTGCATACATCATCTTGATATGCTTAGGACAAAATCCAAGCTTATCTGTCTTCTCACGATTATCGTCCTCCATATAGCTTGGTCCCATTGTGAATTCAATTGCTGCTTTCTCAAGATCCTTTGCCATAAGACATAAAGGACATTCACAGTCTGCATCAAATGCATCATTTACCGGAATTGTATATAATTGTTCTGCCATGTTATCCTCTTATTACATTATTTCACATTTCTATATAAATATATCTAGGGGATAACTAAATCTATCCCCAAAATGAGTCAAAAGGTTTCTATTCTTTTGACTCATTTTAAATGCAATCTTCTTTTTACATGTTAAATGATGTAGAACCACTCATTAGCTTCTTCAACTTCGCGCATCTGCTTTCCATCGAACTTAAGCTCCTGATTAGCCACATGCACCTTAGTTCCTGGTGGTACTGACTTAGTAAGGAATACGTTACCGCCTATTACTGAGCCCTCACCTATAACAGTATCTCCACCAAGTATGGATGCTCCTGAATATATTGTTACATTATCTTCTATGGTCGGATGTCTCTTCTTGTCAATAAGACCACGGCCGCCTCTTGTAGAAAGCGCTCCAAGAGTAACGCCCTGATATATCTTTACATTTTCACCAATAACTGTAGTTTCACCAACTACAACTCCTGTTCCATGGTCGATAAAGAAATACTTACCTATAGTAGCTCCAGGGTTGATGTCGATTCCAGTTTTTGAATGCGCATGCTCTGTCATAACCCTCGGAAGCATAGGAACTCCCAGTTGATATAAAACATGAGCATATCGCTGAACTGTAATTGCAAAAAGTCCCGGATAAGAAATAATGATAGCATCCTTACTTTCTGCTGCAGGATCTCCAACATAAAGAGCCTCTATATCGGTATCAAGATATTCTCTTATTTCCGGAATCTTCTTCATGAAGCTGACAGTATAATCCTCAGCTATCAGTCGGATTTCTTCCTCCGATTTATCTCTTAGATTTTCATCAAAATGCAAGGCCAGCGCTATCTGTCTGTTAAGGTTGTAAGCCACATCTTCAGTCATTGCTGCTATTGTAGTATTTATGTTATAGATACGAAATGTTCTATCCACATAATAACCTGCATAAACTATTCTGTTGAGCTTATCAATAATGGCTCTCACCGCATATCTGTCGGGCTGACCAAATATATCCTGTTTATCAATCGGTCTTCCTTTTTCATAATCTGCCGTAATGTCGGCGATTATTTCGGAAATATTATCACATATAAGTTTTCCCATTTTATAACTCCATTTTACTACTTTTCTTATAATCAATTATAAGAATATGTGTTGGGCAAAAGATCACATACTTTTCATGCAAGCATGAACGCATTTTGACCTTTGACACTTATGTCATATTATAACTTTTCTGGATTTAATTACAAGCTAAAATATTTACTAACTACTGTTAATATACGTCTATGGTTAACATAAGATAATAAATAAGACACCACGGACTATGACCAATCCAGATGAATAATCTGGTATCATCGTTCCCGGGTGTCTCATTCCATGGGCAAATATATAACTAGTATGTAACTATTTAGTAGGTAATGCGTACTTTATCGATTATATGTATAGCACCTACTAAATATTTACACTAATAGATTTTAAAAGGTGTGCTGTAGTATCTATCCTACAAATACTTTCTAAGTGTATCTACAAGCTCTGGTATTGTGGTTTCAAAATCCACACCATACCATGGCTCTGCTGGGTTCTTTAAAGTCTCAGCGATTGTATCTGCGGTGTAATCTGCTGCTATCTTAAATGCATCTTCAAGTTTGATTCCGCGGACTATAGCTCCGACTGCAACACTTGCAAATATATCACCTGTTCCATGATAGGATGCATTTACCCGGTCATTCTGGTAAATGATTTTTTCTCCGGTCTCTGTATCAAGACCATAAACTCCAGTCTTTCCATCTGAAAGTCCTATTCCTGTAAGAACAACCTTTTTAGCGCCGAGTTTTGAAAGCTTATCAAGAAGATCAAGAACATATGCTTCATCATATTCTTCTTTATATTCAGTATCAGTCATGAAACATGCTTCTGTTACATTTGGAACAATGATATCAGCCTTGCCGCAAAGGCCAGCATTAAGCTTTGCATATTCCATATCAAAGGCTGGGTAAAGCTTACCATTATCTGCCATTACAGGATCGATAAAGATGAGTGTATCATCTCCTCCGAATTCATCGAATATTCTCTTAGCTATCTCAATTTCTTCTGCTGAACCAAGATATCCTGTGTAGATAGCATCGAATTTAACTCCCTGGCTCTTCCAGTGATCTGTTATAGGAATCAATTGATCAGTAAGATCCTTAACAGTAAAATTCTTAAACATTGTATGTGTAGAAAGAACTGCAGTTGGAAGAATAACAGTTTCAACTCCCATAGCTGAAATAATAGGAAGCGCAGTTGTTATTGAGCATTTACCAAGGCAGGATATATCCTGAATTGTAAGTATTCTTTTCATTGTTATGTAAACCTCCATTTTATCTCGAAAATATAATTACATAAGTGACAAAAGTCTTATGTCTTAATATTTCAAGTTTGACATCAAAAACTATGTATCGTATTATACTTACATCTGACCATATTAAAATACCCAGTTTTGATAAATTTGATAAGGTCAGATTATATTTTTAAAAGGCGAGGTAATACATTTTATGCTTTCTTATACTTTCGAGGACAACAATGTACCATTTTATCAGCAGTTATATAAATTCATTAAGGATGACATTTTAAACGGTAAATTATATCCTAATGAACCACTTCCTTCAAAAAGAGCATTTGCAAGACAGCTTTCTATTAGTGTTATCACTGTAGAAAATGCATATAACCAGCTTCTATCAGAAGGTTTTATATACTCATATCCCCGCAAGGGCTTTTATGTTTATCCTGTTTTCTCGGCAAATCCAGACATTTCGCTTGACGATTTTCAAAAGTATATTCCTCAAAATATATACACATCTCATAGTACAAAATCGGGAATTCTTAAGTCAGTTAATAGCAACAGAACATATAATGGTTACTCTGTTCCAAAAGAATACTTCGCCGACTTCGTAAGTAATTCAACCACATCCTCCAGCTTTCCTTTCTCAACCTGGGCCAAAATCACAAGGAGAGTTCTTAGTGATGAGCAGGATTACCTTCTTAAGAATTCCCCATCAAATGGATTACCTGAACTTAGAATTGCCATTTCAGATTATCTTCGCTCATTTCGAGCTATAAATGTATCACCTGATAATATCATAATTTGTGCGGGAACGGAATCAATGTTTAATATTCTCATACAGCTTCTTGGACGTAATAAAATATACGCAACAGAGGATCCCGGATATGAAAAACTAGCTCTGACATTAAGTGCAAATGAAGTTAAAAATGTTAAGATTCCTCTTGATGAATATGGAGTAAAATTATCAGAAATCAAAAAACAGCAGGTTGACATAATTCATGTTACTCCATCTCACCATTTTCCTACTGGGATTACCATGCCTATAATCAGACGTCAGGAATTACTTATGTGGGCTAATGAAGACTCAATAAATAATAAAAACAATTCTGAAAAAGAAACAGATAACTTAAAGGCTGTTAAAAGCAGATATATAATCGAGGATGATTACGATAGCGAATTCCGCCATTCGGGACATCCTATTCCATCCCTTCTCAGCATTGACAGAAATGAAAAAGTGATCTATATGAATACATTTACCAAGAGCTTAGCTTCAACTATAAGAATCAGTTATATGATTCTACCCGATCATCTTATGGAAAAATATAATCAGATGCTCTCCTTTTATTCCTGCGCCGTATCAACATTCGAACAGTTGACGCTAGCAAGATTCATGTCTGAAGGCCATTATGAAAAACACATCAACCGAATGAGAACTGCATCCAGAAAAAAACGTGATCTCATATTAAATGCAATCAAAAAAAGTCCCCTCTCCTCCATATCAGAAATATACGAAGAACAGGCCGGACTCCATTTCATATTGAAACTAAAGATGGCCAAAAATCAAGAACAGTTTTTAAGTTCATGTGAGGAAAATGGAATAAAAATACAAGCTGTATCTGAAAACAATTTTATGATCAATTATTCGTCTATCCCTGTCGAACGTATCGAAGAAGCTATCCACCGATTATCCATTTCAGCCTGTTGATAATTACTCTAATATCCATTTTTCATTTAAAAAGCTGCCACACCATTATAAGTGTGACAGCTTTTTTATAGCTTAAAGCCTAATTATTTAATTAATTACTCTGATTAATTCATCTTCTTCTTACGAATTATGATAAAGATAATAACTGCAAGTGAGATGATCATTGTAATTATTATAGGAACTACCTTAGCTGAATCACCAGTTCTTACTGAAGTTGACTTTCCAGGTGTATTTGGAGGTGTTGTCGTAGTAGTCTTTTCTGGTGGCTGCTCTGTTGTAACTGTTGTAGTAAGCAGTGCTATATGCTCTGTCTTCTTTCCAGGTACAACTGTTGCTATTTCGGTCTTTCCTGTTGTTACTGTGTAACCATCTGGTACCTTAGTAACTGTAATCTTATAATCTCCTTCTGGTACATCCTTAAGAACAACCTTTCCATCCTTATCTGTGGTGTATGTTCCTGATGTTCCATCTGGATTAACAATAACTACTGTTGCATTTGGTACAGGTTTTCTTGTCTGTTCATCAAGTACTGTTACAACAAGTGTTCCATTTTCTTCTTCATCTGGTTCTTCCGTTGTTGGCTCTTCTGTATCTGGTTCATCTGTTGTAGGTTCCTCGGTTGTAGGTTCCTCGGTTGTAGGTGCTTCTGTTGTTGGCTCCTCGGTTGTAGGTGCCTCAGTTGTTGCTTCGGTTGTTGCTTCGGTTGTCTTAGTCTTGATTTCAGCAATATGTTCTGCAACATCTCCTGCTGGTACTGTAACAACCTCAGTCTTTCCAGTAGTTACTGTATAACCTTCAGGTACATCTACAACTGTAACCTTATATTCTCCAGGTCTAATATTTGAAGTAATTGGTACTGTTGCTCCAGTTGAATCTATATAAGAAGTAACCTCACCATTTTCATCAGTTGTAGCAGTTATCTTTGTCTCTCCTGTAGGGAATTTCTTGCCCTTAGGAGCTTCAATTTCAACTGTTGCATTTTGAACACGTCTTCCTGTTCCTTCTTCAACAACTACTACCTTAAGTCCACCAGTTATTGGTGTATTAAGAAGTGCTATGTGACTTACATCCTGATCATTAACCCTGATGTTTGAATCATTTGTAGTTACTGTAGCAGCTCCTTCAGAAATTGATACTGTAAATGAAACGTTTGTATCTATCTTCTGGTAATCATCAGGTTCAACTGTTTCTACCAGATAATAATCTCCTGCTTCAAGATCAACTGTATGAGGAGTTGTAGTTGATACCCATTTTTCAACAAATGTACCATCTGCTTTATAAAGCTCAATTGAAGCTCCAGGAATTTCTTCATAATTAGTTATATCCTGCTTGCTAACTGTAACTGTAGCTGTCTCAACTGGTTCTGGCTGAACTGCATATGTATCTGTTATATTAATCGTTTCAGTCTCTGCATCTGTATCAATCTTAACTGCATCACCGATAGACTTTGTAACTGTGTATCCAGTAATATCAGCATTACTTTCTGTCACGCTATACTGTCCTTCAGGTACATTATAAATCGTTAATGTATAAGTAAATGAATTGCTTCCACCTTCTTCAGTTGCAATAGTTTCGTCCCCCTTAGTAAAGTCGTTAGCAAGTTTGAACTCATATCCTGACTCACCAAGAGATCCGTCTGTAGCAACTACATATTTATAACTATCTGTAGCATCATCCTTATTGATTACAAATGTAAGTAAACCATCAAACTCAGCTGCTGTAATAGGTCCTGATACAGTCTTCGTAATTACAAGATTTCCATATATTGGATTTGGAGCAGGTGTATCTATAGTATAAACATCTGTAAGTTCTACTGTCTGATCCTTTGCATCTGATGTTATTGTAGCTGTTCCACTTGTTGTTGATGCATCACCACTTAAAACGTATCCGGTTACTGCTGTATTTATCTCTACTACACTGTAAGTTCCAAGTGGCAGATTACTAAATGTCTTCTCATACAGACCTGTTTTATCGTTCTTAGTGAATCCTGCTGTTTCCATTGTGAACGATGTTTCTTGATCTTGAAGTGTTCCATCCGCAGCTACATACTTGGTATTTCCAGTTTTATCAGTTGTCGATACTTGGAATGTAAGTGCTGATCTAAATTCTTCCTCTGTGAGGTCTTCACCATCTACACTCTTTGTTATCTTGAGGCTTCCTGTTGTTTCTGGAGTCTTTGAGTCCTTAAGTACTATTGTTCCATCAGCCTTTACTTCAACATCTCCGGTTGTTGTTGCACTACTCAGTGTTACGTTTCCGTTCTTGTCTACTGTAAATGTGATTGCTGATTCAATCTTGTCATATCCTTCTGGTGCTACAGTTTCTTCAAGTGTATATGTTCCTGCTGGTATTGTTACCTCATGTGCACTTGTTCCTGATGTCCAGCTTTCTACTTCTTTTCCTGCATTATCCTTCAGTACGATTGTTGCTCCTGCAAGCTCC
>JAILEL010000173.1 GCA_024687845.1 Eubacterium sp. | reverse complement strand
CATTCAGATATGAAAGCGTAACCATCAGATGATTCTTCATATCATGCTTAAGGCTCCTCATACTTTCATGAAGCTGTCTTATCTCTTCACTCTGCTTTTCAATCTCATCAGTACTCGCTTTCATTTCTCCAAATGAAAACTTAAGCTCCTGATAATCCGAAAATAACTTATCATACTTTTCCGACAGTGCTTCTAACTCTTTCTCTCGCTCAGTTTTTCTTCCAATCACGTATCATATCTCCCCATCAAATTCGTCCTGCTTGAATCATCTTAAAACTTATTCAACTTACCTGATCATACCTCTCATAAGCTTTTTTCTCGCATCCTCCTGATAGCTTCTGCCAAATGGAAGCTGTGCGTCATTATATAGAATAACCGCATCTGTTTTTATCATTTTTACGCTACCCTGATTCAGAAGAAATCCCTTATGAATTCTGACAAACCCATCTGACGAAAGGGACATTTCCAGAGTCTGCATAGTCTCTCTAAACCTATACTCCTCTTCAGCTGTAATAACCTTTATATAATTTCCTTCAGATTCAAAATATAGGATATCTTCCAGCTTTAGTTTCACATCCCCTGATGCAGTATGAAAGAAGAAATGCTTCTCTCTGGATGCCACCTCTTCTTCAGCATCTTTAAGAACCTTCTTAAGCTCAGCATCCACATGAGACTTTCTAACGAAGCCAAAGGGATGCAGCATCAGGCTATCATAAACAAGTTCATCATGGCTTGTTACAAATATGATTAGAGGTTTTAGTGCCATTTTCTGAATACTTTCAGCTACTGAAAAACCACTAATTTCAGGCATATCTATATCCAGCATTATAATGTCAAAAGGACTATTCTCATTATCACCGATCAATTTCTGCCCATCTAAGTAAACTGCTACATCTACTTCTTCCAGGATACCTCGAACAGCCTTCGATATATCATCCAGTATTCTCTTTTCATCATCACAAATAGCTATACGAAGCATACTATAGTTCTCCTTCCGAGAGCATCATAATTATAAAATTTTATTTTTGAATATGGTATCCACCATCTGCATGTACACAAGTCCCGTTGATGTAATCTGCCATATCAGATAATAGGAACATAACAACCTGCGACTATGTGAACTTTATTCTTAATATTTATATCATACATAGATGATTGTCAATGTATCCATTTCAGAACATGAAATTTTATCGAATAGTTGACTTAATTACTTTGCTTTGATAGTATTATTGGAGTTGAATAAATATGTAAATGTTGCCACCGGGTAACAGAATGCTTTTGCATTCGCACAACTGCTATCGTTAGGTCTTAGAAGATACAGTTATGCGGATGTTTTTTACTTTTTGAGCAATTTATGGAGCTTACCAAAATGAATATACTAGAGTCAATCAAAAGATTAAAATGGTATGAAACAGTGATGTGGTGTTCTTGCGTCATAGCCATTTTGATTTCTTATTTTATATTTACTGAACGAAATACATACACTCTCATTGCATCGTTAATTGGTGTCACCGCTTTAATCTTTGTTGCAAAGGGCGATGTACTCGGCCAGGTATTAACAGTAGTCTTTTCACTCTTCTACGGTATCGTCTCATTTAAGTTTAGATACTACGGTGAAATGATAACCTATCTTGGAATGACTGCCCCTATAGCTGCAGGTGCGGTAGTCACATGGATACGAAATCCATATAAAAATGGAGAAGTACGCGTTAGACATACTTCCCCAAAACTATGGACCATTCTTTCTTCCCTTGCAATTATTGTTACAGCTATATTTTATTTTATATTGAAGAGACTTAATACTCCAAATATAGCCCCTTCAACAGTATCGATCACAACTAGCTTCATGGCCTCAGCACTCACCTTGATGAGAAGTCCTTACTACGCTCTTTTTTACGCAGCCAATGACATAATTCTTATCGTCCTGTGGTCACTTGCTTCTTTGGAACATATATTCTACCTTCCAATGGTCATATGCTTTATATGCTTCCTGATAAATGATTTATATGGATATATAAACTGGCAGAAAATGAAGCATAACCAAAAATAAAAAACTAAGTCTCATGCCGTGTCAAAATTCCACTATAAGA
>JAILEL010000119.1 GCA_024687845.1 Eubacterium sp. | reverse complement strand
TCTGCTTCTTTAACATCTGTAAGCAGCTGAACTATTCCTCTCATCTTGACTGAATCACACTCGTTGTAGTCATTATAATAAAGCTCAAGATCTGCAGGTGCATAGGTATTTGCATACTTAAATGCATTTATGATAAATTCATTCGAGCCATATACCTTCCACCAGCTGGATTTGCTTCCGTGTGTTGAATCAGACAGCTGGTCACTGCCTGGCTCTGTATCAGTTCTATAGCTTCCTGAGCCGTCTCCAACAGCTTCATTAACTATATCCCAGCCATAGAACAGTCCCTTATATTTACTGTTCTCACCTGTGTAATATTCAAGTACAGTCTTAATATACCATTCAAGACGCTGATTCATTACTTCAGCTGTAACATATTCATTCTTCTTATCGTAGCCCTCGTGGAAGAACCATTCTGGCGCCTGTGAATGCCAAACAAGAACATGACCTCTGACTTTGATCTGCTTATCAGGATTTGCATTGTTCCACTCAACGATCTTGTCAAGAATCGCATCGGCTCTTGAATTATCGATTGTTGGAACCTCTATAGTTTCACCATTCAGTTCTTCCTCGTGAATGCTTCCTGATGGAGGTGCATCATTATTGTAGCCAAACATACTGTCCATCTTAAGTTCATTTTCCAGAGTAACTCCATTAAAATGCTTCTCAACAAGCTTCATAAGATTTGCATCATTTACTCCAACGCTGCCGAGGCAGGTACCGCAGATTGCATTCTCCCCAAGGCCATCAGCTGATGCAACAACACTTCTGAGATCAGTTATATCTTCCTCAACTCCCATGGCATTTTCACTCCCTTCTCCTGCCCCCTCCTGGGCAATAAGTTTAACACCTGCGATATAATAATCACCCTTGACACAGGTACCATTTCCATAATCAGTTCCCTGCTCGATTATGCGGATTACAGCCTTTTCAGCAGTTCCACTAAAGCTCGGGGTAAATGTACCGGAAAACTTCTTCCATACTCCAGGTTCCAGAGTCTCACTTGGATTTCCAGTTATTTCAGATGAATATGAACCAAGGTAATTAGTCTGTCCTCCGGAAGTTATATAAGGTGCAAAATCAATAACTCGCTGGTCAGCCGGAGCACCTTCATAATCCTTTGATAGCATCGCATAGAATTCATAGTCATAAGTAACTCCATTTTGCAGTGAATCAGTAACATCCTCGGCAAAGCAGTCATATGGAGATGATGTACTTGCATCTCTGTCAATCATACCATACCTTGGATATTCATCAGGTGCATTTGCACTGTCATCACATGCGGTAATCTTGGAAGCACCGCACTCGATAGACCAGGCAGAAACATCTGAATCATTGAAAAAACCATTTTTAATCAGATTATCTTCAATATCAGGAACCTCAGCAACCTGAATACTGTCTTCAGCGGAAGCATCTTCAGTAAGCTTTTCATCCTGAATAACTATTTCTTCCACCTCATCCTTAGGTTCTGAATCAGCTCCACATCCACTCAAACCGGCCACCACTATACCTGTGAGCATGACACTTAAAATACCACGTAATTTTCTCTTCATTTTGTTCTCTCCAATTTATCCTATAATCTGTTGATCCAAACTCTTGCCAGCTCTGGCCAGAGACCCACATCCTGCATAAGAGTTTTATCGACAGGCCATGGTGCTTCCTGTTTTTCGTTATTTGATTCTTTATCTTGTTCTTCCTTAGATTCAATAACTTCACTCATTGAGTCTTCGTCTACAAAATCAGGTGCATCTTTAAACTGTTCCTTCAGTTCCAGAACTCTCTGCTGGCTTACCTCTACTCCTTCATCTTTTTTCACTGCAGTTGCAGCGCGCATTACCTGTTCCATGGTATAGTCACCACCAAAGTCTCCTCCGAATTCTCCTTTAAAGAACTCCTCAGTAGGTACACTTAATCCATGGAATCCAGATGGGAAAACATAGTGGGCAAATGGAACATTTTGCTTTCTTAATGCCTCGGCCATCAGATAACTGTTTTCAACAGGTACCAGATCATCCGTAGCTGTCTGCCAGATAAAACAAGGAGGAGTTTTCTCCGTTACATTTTTTTCCAAAGAAAAATACTCCATCTCTTCTTCAGTTGGATTTGGACCCAGAAGTGTCTGAACAGAAAAGCTATGTGTATAATCTCCTGTTGTGATAACGGGATAAGACAAAATCACGCCGTCAGGTCTGTTTGAAATATCCTTAAGCAGTGGATCTATGTCCTGAATATCATCATGATGAACCGCCAGACTTCCCACCACATGCGCTCCGGCGGAAAAGCCACAGGCAATCAGCTTTTTATCTTCTACTGAGTACTCAGCAGCATTTTTTCTTATGAATCTGACAGCTCTTGAAATATCTTCCATAGGCTGTTTCTTTAATGGAAATGTAGTTGTAATATCTGTTGTATATGTAAGTACAAAAACATTCATTCCCTGCTCATAGAAGATTTTAACAGGAATTGCAGCTTCAGGAGGAACGCACATACAGTATCCGCCACCCGGGGCGATCAGCATACAGTCTCTATTCTTTCCTTTGTTATCGGAATCATCCTCCCCAGCTTCATCAGCTTCAGCTTCTTCATCATGAAGAAATGCATGAAGATTGGGTACAAAGCCATATGCAGCTTTGTAGTTATACTCTTCATCCTTCCAAATATTTACTCGAAACCTTTTCATTTTTCTTATTTTTCCTTTAATCTTAAGATATTCATATCAGCTTCAGATTCAGGATCAAAGCTCTTCCACTCTGGCATAGGAGTTCCATCTGCATCATTACCATTTGGATCTCCTGTCTTAACGAAATTGGCAAAATAGTTGCACATCTGTCTTGCAAGATCAAAATGAGGTCCCTTAAATGGTCTCCAGCATTTCTGAATAGATTCGAACCAGAACCAGAGATCTACTGAATGGAAGGTTCCAGGATTATCCTCTCCCGGTATTGAAGGATCAAAGCAATAGCTATAGAATTTTCTGGTCTTTCCGTCTTCCTTATCCTTATCAATTGCCGTAGATAGAGCTTTTTTGATACTCTTTTCAACAATATTTACACCATCAAAGGTAAATTCATCGCTTGTAAATCCAGAAATCACTGGAACATCAGGACATTCTCCAGCAGCAAGTATCTTGAGTGGATTTCCCAGATAATGCTTTCCATCTCTGATAGGGAACATTTTTTTAGACATATCTGGTGGCATTCCCGGAGCGAAAGTCAAAGGTGAGTACTCGGCATACAGATCACGGAGTTTAAATGCATCAATCTGTCTTGCTTCTTCCAGACTCTTCACACCAATAAACTTAAAGAAATCCTCTCCATTCTTTTCTGCTTCTTCAAGTGTGATCGGGTTAAATATATCTCCCTCTTGTCCTTCCATATCAATCATTCCACTGAAGATAACTGCACCCTTTACTATGTCATAATTATCAGGACATGTAAGCTGCTGAAGTGTGCTTCCGCCTCCTGCTGACTGACCGGCTATGGTAATCTTTTCAGGATCACCACCAAATGCAGCTATATTTCTATATACCCATTTAAGTCCAGCCTGTTGATCAAGAAGTCCGAAATTAGCAGGTGCATCTGGATTTTCCTTTGTGATTTCAGGATGACAAAGGAAGCCCATAAGAGCAAGTCTGTAATTAACACTAACAACTATTATTCCTCTTCTTGCAAGGCGCTCACCATCGAATTCCATTTCAGCTGTATAGCCCCACTGAAATGCGCCGCCGAAAAACCATACCAGTACAGGCAGCTTCTCATCAGCACTTTTTGCAGGGGTCCAGATATTCAGATAGAGACAGTCCTCATCCATAGGGATGTCCGGATCTACATGCCACTCTTTACAATATACGTCATCACCAACTCCCGGCTGATCCTGAATCGAGATAGGTGCAAACTCCTGTGCCAGAAGAACTCCGTCCCAGTCTTCACAAGGCTGCGGCGCTCTCCATCTGTTTTTGCCTACAGGTGGTGCCGCAAATGGTACTCCTTTAAATGCTGTAACTCTTGGATCGGCTGATGCCACTCCTCTTACAATTCCATTTTCTACTTTTACTTCTCTTATCATTTTTTATCACCTTTCAATTTTCTCCAGAAACGGCACTACCGGAAGTCTGTCTTCTGAATAAAGATTTGCATCCAGTGGGCTGTCGCTCCAGGCGTAGCTTATCTGATCAGCTTCTTTAGGAAATTTTACAACGACTTTATTATCTGCTGTTATATCTGCAGCTGCCTTGTAAGACTTATTGCCTATCCAATAACAGAAGCCTATAACATTTTCTTCGTCTCTTGATGGATCATCTATCATTCCAATCCCATGACTTAGTATCAATTTAATACTATCATCAAATATAACTTCAGCCGATACTGTATTATCATCTATATCGGAGAATGTGATTGTCTTCTTTTCTGGTCCAGGAATGTATATACCCTTTCCATAAACAAGATCCTCTGCAGCAAGTGCGCAGCGTCTTCCAACTTCCTTTTTATTAGTTGGATGAAGATCATTATATTCGCCCAGATCATAAGCCTGAATCATTGCTACATTAGGAAGTTCAGTGCATTTTCTCTGTTCTTCTGTTAAGAAACTGCGTCTTCCAAAATACCCTTTTCTATTTCCATCATTAAAACCAGCTATCTGAACAAACATAAATGGCAGGTCTTTATCACCCCAGAGTTTTCTCCAGTCCTCGATTACAGCCTCAAACTCTTCTTTATATGTAGCGTAATCATCTACATTTGATTCTCCCTGATAGAAGAAGAAGCCTTTACATTTCTGTCTTCTAAGAGGATAGATCATGCAATTATATACGCCCGTTGCCTTGTAAGAGAAAAAGGTCATATTCTCAATATATGGCATCTCTTTAGCAAGTGTATATTCCCACTCTCCTTCGAGAGATATCTCTTCACCATCGGATCTGCGAAGCATATACTCCTTACCCGGCATGAATCCACCTTCGCCTCTGAAAACAAGGAATCTAATCTCTAAAAGATTCTTTCCTTCTTTCAGAGTTCCTGCCGGAACTTTGTATATTCTTGGTGGATAGAGATATCCTGTTTCACCAACAAAATGACCATTTACATATACCTTATCAGAATCAATGAGTGCTCCAAGATAGAGCTTGCAGTCTTTATCTTCCCATCCAGCAGGAAGAATGATTTCTTTTTTGAAAAGCAGAGCAAGACATCTTCCACCCAGTTCAGTTCCTTCAAAGAATCCAGGTACATTAAATACTCCGCAGGCGTTTCCTGATAAGTCTAAAGAAAACGCCATGTCAGCGTCCTCTCTCCAGGACATATCAGCTTCTAAGTCTTTTCTAATAGTCTCCTTAACCCAGTCATCATTGCCACATTTGATATATTCCTCAACGTGAAGCCCAAGCTCTCTCATAGTATCTTCACTACACCAGGACTTGACCGGTGTACCACCAATAGCAGTATTGTAAATGCCGACTGGAACATTTTCACGCTCACTTATCTCACGTGCAGCAAAGAAAGCAACTGCACCAAAATCCAGAATTTCCGGCATCTTAGCATACTGCCATGAACCTGCTTCAATCAACTCCTCTGTGTGATGGAAATTATATTTTTCAGGCACTCTGAAGAATCGAATATTCTTATTATTTGTTGCCTTAATCTCTTCCTCATATCGTTCCATAGTTCGGTTCAGTGGAAGCTCCATATTGGACTGTCCACCACATACGAAAATATCACCGAAAACAATATCACTGATTGTAACATTCTCATCCCCACAGCTAATAGTCAGATTATAACTGCCACCAGCAGGTCTAGATGGAAGCTTTACTTCAAAATATCCGTCTTCTGCACATGCAGAAGCTGTTTCAAATAAAGTCTCATTACCAGAATTCTCTACGTTCTTATCATTATTCGAAAATTTTATGTAAACTTCTTTTTCAGCGTAGCCCCATATTGTATTATCCTCAGTATCTCTCTGATATACCATTCCATCGCTGAAAAAAGCTGATAATCTGATCATATTTTTTTACCTCATCTACTATACAAACTAACAAACTAACAAACTAACAAACTAGCAAACTAACAAACTAACTGACAATTTTCTTGAGGGAGCTCCGAACTGCTCCAGGACCAGCCAGCATATCTGATAAATGCTTTTTAATCTTATCTCCCAGCTCTCCTGTTTCAAGAAGGTTACTTCCAAACAGCTCTTTCCTGCTCAGTATCCAGTTAACTCCAGATATATTATTATCTATACCTGCAGATTCATTGGCCTTTATTCCTTCCATTGCAGTCGTCAGAAGATCCTTCATTGGATCCGGACTGAGCTGCATCTCATTTCCTTCATCATCTGTTCCTGTCAGATATCTGAGCCATGCAGCGATTACAAATGGAATCACCTTCATTTCATCTACCTGCCCTTTGTTATCATAGCCTCTTATAGTTTCGCCGAATCTTATAGCAAGCTTCTGACTAGTATCTGTAGCTATTCTCTGAGGCGTGTCAGGAAGATAAGGATTAGGAAGTCTTTCCTCCAGAACTTCTTTTATGAAATCCTCCGGCTTAATGATTCCCGGGCTGACCACAACTGGCATTCCCTCATCCCCAAGCATATATACCAGTTTTTTCAGGTCTTCATCCTGCATCTCATCGGAAATCTTCTTGTAGCCCAGAAGACACCCCAGAACTGCAAGTGCTGTATGCAGCGGATTAAGACAGGTCATAACCTTCATCTTCTCAGCTTTATTAACAGTATCTCTGTCGGTCATATAAACGCCAGCATCCTCAAGGAATGGTCGTTTATTCGGAAATGCATCCTCTATGACCAGATATTCAGGAATCTCTGCATTTACAAATGGAGCAATATATGTATGCTTTTCAGTAATGACTGGTTCCATTGCTTCGATTCCGAGACTCTTTAGCTCTTCAGCTATACTGCTGTCTGGTCTCGGAGTTATCTTATCTATCATGCTCCATGGGAAGCTGACCACGCTCTCATCTGTGATATAGTCCATGAAGCCTTCATCCACGAAGCCTCTCTTCAGCCATTTTCTTGCCACAAAAAGAACTCCGTCTCTAAGCTTCATACCATTCTGGCTGCAGTTATCCATACTTACCAAGGCAAGAGGATATTTTCCAGCTTTATATCTGGCAAATAGCATGGCAGTGACCACACCCATTGCAGTAACCGGAGATTCTGGCCCCGCTACAACATCAGTTTCAATCTGAGGAAGTATATTTCCTGCTATATCGGTGCAGGCATATCCCTTCTCTGTAATTGTAAATGAAATTAGCTGAAGTGATTTCTTTGCTGCAATTTTCATCAGTTCTCCAAGATGATTCTTGTCAGCCTTTATAGCAGCACCAATTCCGGCAGCAACCTTCTTCACACTGTTCCCATCCGGCTTTAATCCAACCGAAAGAGTAAGCAGATCATAGGGTTCATATATTTTATCGATTATCTCTCCATCAAAGCAGTCAGTCGCAATGACTCCGGTGCTGAGCTCTCCTTTTTCAATAAGCGTATCTGCCAGCACAGCAATAAATCCCCTAAATATATTACCAGCTCCAAAATGAACCCATTCAGGGTTTTCCTTTGTCTTCTCCCTGATACTCTGAATATCATATCCAGGAAGACTTACTCCCGCAGCCTCCCAAGCTGCTCTGTCCTGTTTTAAACTTTCAACCGTAAGCTTCAAGATTGTTATCCCCTCTGTTATATCATAATTTATTTATCGAACTTTTCTAATGAGTCCCACACTCCCAGAATATACATAATTCCAAGCGCCCTGTCGTAAAGTCCATATCCCGGACGGCATTTCTCTCCCCAGATATGACGACCGTGATCCGGTCTGATGTATCCATCGAAGCCACTGTCATGATATGCCTTAATAATATCAAGAATTCCTACATCTCCATCACAGTCGCGGTGGGAAGCTTCGCTGAAGTCACCATTTGGAAAATGCTTTACATTTCTGATATGTGCAAATGCTATCCTGTCTGCATGTTTTCTTACTATTTCTGCAACATTGTTCTTCGGATTTGAACCAAGTGAACCACTGCAAAGTGTCAGACAGTTGTATGGATCATCTACCATGCTGAGGAATCTGTCTACTGACTCAGCATCTACTAAAAGTCTTGGAAGTCCAAATATATCCCATGGTGGATCATCCGGGTGTATAGCCATTTTAATTCCTGTTTCATGACATACCGGCATGAGCTCGGTAAGAAAATATTTCAGATTCTCCCAGAGCGTTTCCTTATCAACATTTTCATACATTTTGAAAAGCTCACTAAGGTGAGCCAGTCTTTCCGGCTCCCATCCAGGCATCGTATAGCCCTTACATTCTCTTAAGATATAATCAGCCATTTCCTCCGGGCTGTTTCTTATTTTATCCTTCTCATAGAAGAGTGCCGTTGAACCATCCTCCAGCGGGTGGAACAGGTCGGTCCTTGTCCAGTCAAAGATCGGCATAAAATTGTAGCAAACAACCTTAACACCAAACTCTGCCAGATTGCGAAGTGTCTGCTTGTAGCATTCTATATAGAGGTCTCTTTTTCCACCTCCAATTTTAATATCATCATGAACATTTACTGATTCAACAACCTCCATGCCGAAGCCGTACTCATCCAGTTCATCCTTTACCTTCTGAATCTCATCCAGCTCCCAGATTTCTCCAGGTGCTTTATCATGCAGTGCCCAGACGATTTCCTCAACACCAGGGATCTGCTTTATATCTGAAAGAGAAACAGAATCATTGCCGGTACCATACCAGCGAAATGACATTTTCATTTCAGTTCTCCTTATTAATTTTTTTGGTACTATTCATGGTTAACTCAGAATAGTAACTTATACTGGTCCAAGATATGACTGTGGTATCTCCCTGTCAGCTTTATGAAGGATTATACGTTCCAGAACATTTTCTTTGGACGCCGCATAGAATCTAAGCTTATTAACTCCTTCGTTCAAATAAAAGCTCGTCTTCGGAGTTGCATATCTTACATGATCCATAACGCCCTTCCACCATGCATTGGCAACCCCATCTGTATATTTATCTAATTTGATCTCAATATCCCTTACATCAGAGATAGAATCTGAATTCACAGAAAATTTAAGGAAAATGTTCTCTCCAAAGGTATAAGAATTCGTTGGAAGCATCTGGAAAATAATGTTATATTCTCCGGCTTCTTTAACCGTGAATTCATATTCAAGAAAAGGAGTATTTTCAGTCAGTAAAACATTTTCAGTAACCGGAAACTGCTTAACTGCGTTTTCACGTCTTCCTATGTCTTTAAGGATCAGGAAGCTGTCCTTTCTTTCTTCTGGTACATTTCCATATTTAGAGAATTCATCCGCTTCTATCACCAGAATATCCTTCCTGATACCGCATAACTGAATATCTGCTCTAGCCTGAGGATAGCTTACATAGAGATGTATCTCATCTTCAGGACTAAGGTTCTGAAGAACACTTTCAGGTGCAGTCACAGTAATGTATTCAAGAGGATTTGAAGGGCTGATAAGACCACTTGTTTTATCTATACTGAGTTTGTATTTATCAGATACTAAACAGCCATCATCAGCTGAAATCTCTTCATTATTTACAGTTAGTGATACTTTATATTCAATATCTTCATTTCCTGCTAAAGCCACAAAGATTCTTGTCTGCAAGAGCTGGGTATCTTCCGTTTCTTCAACTGTCTTCCATATATCGCAGACCAGCTTCTTCTTAGTCCAATCCAGACCTCTTGTAGAATCAGTTTGTCCAGTAAGTCCTATAACAAGCTCAGGCCTGTTTACAGGATAAACTGTTTCTATTACAGGCATCACTGCTTCTTCACTGTTCCAGTTTCTGAAACCGATATGCTGAGCCATTCCGAAGCCGTCCCATTTTCTGTCAGCAGCAGAGTGAAGCATCTCTGTGAGTTCCACGTCCCATTCCATGGATAGTCTAACCTTATCGCCGTAGTCGTTAGCAACAAGAGCGCCAACGGATGCAAAATAATGATTATAGGCTCTGAATATCCACATTTCTATCAGGTTCATTCCTGCCAGAACATTGTAGGAAATGAGCTCCGTAAAGGCAGCCTTACTTTCCTCCGAACAGCTGCTTTCCAGCTCTTTAACTGTATCCTTAATATATGCAACCTCTTCCAGAATCTTTTCAGCCTCGTAGAAGTTCTGAGGATGATATATACTGTCATTCAAATGTTCAGGTCTTCTGTTATGAACTAACCTTGTATAGCGATTATATGCATCTGTTAAAAGATCAATATCTGCTGTCTCAAATGCTGAACCAAACTGCAGGTCCATCCAGTCTCTCAGATAGTTCAGTGTTGAATTCGGAGAAGCTATACCAAACTTATCATAATCATACGCGAGACTAAGAAAATAACTGAGTGGCATTTCCTGAAGTCCAAGATCTCCAACATTTACTATCCAGAGTTCTCTGATTCCATGCTCATAGGACACGGTCATCTGCTCCCACACTTCTGGAAGATATGTACTGTTTATCCATTCATAAGAAACCGGTTCTCCATGGTAATCAAAGTGATAATACATTCCGAAACCGCCCTTATGCTTCCTCATCTCCTCATCTGGAAGACTTCTCACATATCCATGATTATCGTCACAGAGCATCAGGATAACGTTGTCTAGATCACTACTATTTTGGAGACCTTCCACCTCATCCGTTCCATAGTAAAAAGGCTCAACCTCCTTGTATAGCGCAAGCATTCTCGGAACCTTATCCAGATCAGGGTTTACTTCTTCACTTATCAGTTGATTCTGAGTTTTCAGTACATCCCGGAGCAGGTCGATATTATCCTTAAGAGTTGCATTTCTCCCAAGAATAGTTGAGTCCCGTTCACCACGCATACCAACCGTGATTACATTTTCCAGATGACCATTTCTTTTTAGTCCATCCCGCCAGAATCTTGTTATCCCTTCCTTATTGGTGCGGAAATTCCAAGCATCTCCATAAATGGAATCCTTTCCTCTGACATGACTGTATTCTTCTCCATGTCTAAGGCAGGGTTCATGATGAGAAAGTCCCATCACTACACCGAGTTCATCTGCAAGCAGTGCACTCTCTAGTCCTGGTCCATCTTCAGCAAAGCAGGAAGCCCACATAGCCGGCCAGAGATAATTGCCCTTCATTCTAAGGAGCATTTCGAAAATGCCCTCATAGGCCTTGCAGTTTACTCCGCCAAAATGCTTCATGCACCAGTTTCCAAAGGCTGGCCACTCGTCATTTATAAAGAACCCTCTGTAGGTTACAGAAGGTTCCTTTGAAACGAATAGGTTCTCCGGTGTGATTTCAAGTGTGCCTTTCTTAGGAACTACAAGCGACCAGTTGACAAGGGGTGACACACCCAGAAGATCTGAGATGTGGAAAAGGCCATAGATGGTACCCCGCTTATCGCTTCCGGCTATAACTATTTGTTTTCTGTCTTCTTCCAGAATCGGAAAGAATCCATAAACTTCTCTTTTTCCAATTATCTGGTCGTAGTTAATCGTTCCCTTTTTACTAAGTGAATCAAGCACAGGGCTCTTTCCAATGGTGCCGAAAATGATATCAGCCTCATATTCCTCTGATGCCTCCAGTTCGGACTCATCAGTCAGACACATACTACTGCACGAAGCTCCAGTAACAAACTGGATATCCTTCTTCACCATTTCTGAAACCTTCAGCACTCCGCTGAAGACCTCACTGTCATAAATAAACCGAAGTTTAGTTTTCTCATTAATTATCAGGTTTTTCCCCATATCATTATTAACCCCAAACTTACTGTATCTCAATATATACTAAATCTCAAACTTACTATGTCTCAAGCTTACTGTATTTCAAACTTAAGGAAGTTCCATGAACCACCGGCAAGTGTAACACTATCCTTTACATCATGTATTACAGGTATCACATTATCCGGTGTTTCTATAGAGTTTCCTGCCTTCAGGTCTTCTCCCTCCATAGAAATATGTGATACGAGCTTATAATTCTCAAAGCCTTCAAGACTTAGCTCTGCTGCTTCCCCGATTTTTCTGTTAACAGCAAAGAGAGACAGAGTTTTTCCATCCTCTGAAAGAACTGTTACAGCATCTACGCAAGGTGTATCCTGAGACTTACCTTCTGAGAAGGTTTCACTCTCTACTGAGGTTTTAAGCGCAGTTCCACGTCCATTCACTGAAGTGTACATAAATGGATAGAATATAGTCTGTTTCCAAACGCCACCACCAGTTTCAGTCATGATCGGAGCAATTACATTTACCAGCTGGGCAAGACATGCAATCTTAACTCTGTCGGAATGCTTCAGAAGTGTGATCATCAGGTCTCCTACAACTATAGCATCCTCAAGATTATACATATCCTCAAGGAGTGGAGGTGCAACCTGCCATGGTTCCTGCTTCTTATCCTGCTCATTGCTGTGGAACCATACATTCCATTCATCAAAGGAAAGCATAATGCTCTTATCTGACTTCTTTTCTTCCTTTATCTCATCACAGATTTCAACAACATCTTTAATAAACTTGTCCATGATGGTAGCTGCGCCAAGATATTCCTGAGAATTATTCTCTGGATTTCCATAGTAGCTGTGAAGTGACAGATAATCTACATGATTATATGCTTCTCTCAGTACTGTCTTCTCCCATTCTCCAAAGCTTGGCATCTGAGGGCCTGAGCTGCCACATGCAACCAGCTCGATTGAAGGATCAACCAGTTTCATAAGCTTAGCTGTCTCACAGGCAAGTCTCGCATATTCATTAGGTCTCTTAGTACCTATCTGCCAGTCACCATCCATCTCATTTCCGAGACACCATACCTTTATTCCAAATGGATCCTCGAATCCATTCTCACGTCTCATATTTGCATAATAAGTATCGGTCTTTGAATTACAGTATTCTACAAGATTTCTTGCATCATCTGCTCCTCTGGTACCAAGGTTTACGGCCATCATCACATCAGACTTGGCACGTTTAGCCCACTCCTGAAATTCATCAATACCAACCTCATTTGTCTCTATACTATTCCATGCCAGCTCCAGCTTTCTAGGACGTTTTGACTTATCTCCAGTTCCGTCTTCCCAGTTATATCCTGATACAAAATTTCCACCTGGATATCTTACCATCGGAACCTTCAGCTCTTTAGTAAGTGCCATAACATCCTGACGAAATCCCATATCATCTGCAGTATCATGATCAGGCTCATATATTCCACCATATACAGCTCTTCCAAGATGCTCTATAAAGGAGCTGTAAATTCTCTCATCTATCTTGCTTATTTCATTTTCCTTATTTATCCTGATTACAGCTTTCATTGTATTACCTCATAATTCTTTCATTAAAATGTCCGTATATCATCCAAGAGTAAAGCTTCTAAGCTGCATGGAAGATGCATTTCCATTAAATGTAATATATATTGCATATACTCCATCCGGCAGTTCAATATCAACACTCTGTTCGGTCCAGATATTTGTATTATGAACCTCTATCTCACCCAGCACTTCACCATTCGGTGTAGTCCGGAGTTCAAATTTACCATCTCCATAGCCTCTGGTCTCAATTGAAAAGCTCTTGATGCCTTCACATTTATAATACTTAAATCCCATTGTAGTACCACTCATTATTCCGGTAATAAAGCTTTCCGGCTTATCCATTCCTTCGTCAAGTCGCTGCTTAACTGTTGGGAATCCTGGTTTTCCGATATACAGTTCTTTTTCTTCATTCCAAAGATTGCAGACTGTATATCCCTCATGTCTTCCCTTACCTGTAAGTGGAGCTGCATTTAATCCCTGAGATGTAATCTCAACCTGTGGAATAGAGCCGTCCTCTGCAAAATGAATTATCTCACCACAGGCCTGTCTGCTATACCAGGAGCCATTGGTATGACGATGATAGAAGATATACCACTCGCCATTTATTTCAACTATACTTCCGTGATTATTTGCACCATAATTTCCTGGAACATCCTTCTCCTTATAGCCATCAATTCCAATATCAGCGTTACTTACAATAACACCACCATAGGTAAATGGTCCTTTAGGTGAATCAGATGTAGCGTAGCAGAGTTCATGCATCCATATAGAGGAATATACGAAATAATAGGTATCTCCTCTTTTTCTTATGGAGGATGCCTCAAAGAATTCATGACCTTTGAAGGAGCCCTTTTCTGGATACTCAATTCCCGGAGCGATAAATACAGGTTCCTCTTCGATGGTCAGCATATCCGGTCCCAAAACCACCATAAGAGATCCACTTCTGGACTTATCACCATGAGGAGCAAAACCTGAATACAGATAGGTAAGTTCTCCTTCTGTAATCACACCTGGATCGAACTGAGGCTCGTCGCCTTCTCTATCCCCAAGTTTTGTTCCATCCTTATAATGAACATATCCGTAGAATTCATATTCGCCTGCAGGAGTGTCGCATACAGCAACAGACATAACACCTACCTTGTCCAAAACATAGTACAGATAATATCTGCCATCAGGACCAACAGTAACATCAGGAGCATAAAGACACATTGCTCCATTTTCATTTAATGGATCCTGAGTTTTCTTGTAAATAACACCCTCATATCTCCAGTTTCCAAGATCATCTACTGGAGCTGAATAACATACATAATCTCCAAGACAGAAGACATGTCCGTCGAAAATGTCATGAGAACCATAGATATATACTCTGTCCCCAAATACATATGGTTCACCATCAGGAATGTACTCCCAGGATGGAAGGTAAGGATTAACTGCTTCTTTTTTAATCATTTCGCTCATATTTATAACCTCTATATTATTTTTTCTGTTACTATATTTACGTCATTACAAAATTTTACGGGCGTATCCAAAAACAGATACGCCCGTCAAAAAAATTGTAAGGAGGTTTTAGTACCTTATTTATGTTTGTTACTTTTTCTCGAGAATATATCTAAGGATCGCAATTCCTGAATCATATTCTTCGATTTTACCCGAAATAACAAAATATACCCTGTCCCCTATTATAAAGTCCTTCACAAAGGCTGTATCAGTTATATCAATAGCTGCAGCTATTTCTGTATCTGATTCTCCAGACTTTCTATATATCATTTTATCTTTAAACTCACTTTTAAGATCCCCAGGCAATACTTCATTCATATCTGCAGCACATTCATTTTTTGCTACAAAATCAAGACCTTTTTCGTCTGAAATGATGTAGTTATATGAATTAGTTGCAATTTCTGCCTGGAATATAGTATACGCTTGCGGATCATCACCGTCTAAAAATATATCTGGTGCCAGATTCGCCCTGTTTTTTCTACTGCTCAACTGAAGATAGTTAAGATAATCGTCGCTTAGATAAGTTCTTCCTTCTGTTGATAGTACAGTGTTAACAACTCCACCTGTAACAACGTCATTTTTCATATTACGTGCTATATCTATCACAAACCATATCAGAAGCACCAATACAATAAACAATGCAATGGTGAGTTTAAGATAGTATTCTTTAAAATAATCTATCTTCTCAGCCTTTGTCATCTCGCTGAGTTTAGTTTTTTCTTCCTCTACGTATTCTTTAAAAGTTAAGCCATGAATCATTCTTCTACAGCCTCGCCATCTTCCTCTGTTATTCCATATCCAACCTCTTCTCCTGAAAGACCTGCCTCAAAAGGCTCCTGAGAATCGTCAGACTCTGATTCTGAAATCTCTTCTGATTCCGAAGCATCAACTGATGCTTCATCGGATTCTAATTCCGGTACTGTCCAGGCATCAGGGTCTCTGTCATCTTCCTCACTGGTCTTCTTGCCAAAGGCCTGTTCTTCAAGCTTATCAAATCTTTTGATAAACCATCTTGAATTGTAATAAAGTGCGAGACTTTCTACACCCAGCCAGATGAGCCAGAACCATTTAAAATACCATTCCCATTTAATAAGAAGAAATGGGAGTGCTGCCATAAATAGTCCAAGAATCACTCTGGGAATATGTGCTATTCCAAAAACCAATGCATTTCTGAATGCATCTACAGTCTTCATTTCAAATCTGGAAACAAGTGGAAATATACAGAACGTTACAAGAAGTAGCATTGCCGTGAATATTGCAAGCATTCCAACAAAAATAAGCTGAACTCCACTTACAGTATTCCGACTAACAAGATACCAGTCAATTCCAAAAAATACATAAACAATAAGCAGTACAAATGTAATCTTAGTATCCTGTACAAAGTTCTGTTTAAAGGCTTTAAAAAAACTTTTGGTTACAACCGGAGCTTCATTACGCTCTATCTTCATAGCCACATAATATTTTGCCGAGATAGCAGCTCCTATTGTAAAAATCGGAATAGAACATAGAAAACACAGTATGTTAAGCCACGCCATATCTGCAGCTCTTCCCAAAGCCTGCATAAATTCGCTGTCATATCTGAAAAAATTCATTATAAGTCCTTCCCGACAACTGAAACTTAAGATTCTATTAGCAGTTTAAATATAAAACACTTAGAAAACCTAAAATAATATGGTTACCAGATTCTATAATTTCCGCTTAGAATCATATATGAGAAGAAATAGAGACAATTATCATAATATCTTCTATCTCCAAGTCTGAGTGGAGTTTCAAGGAATCTTTTAATCCACTTACTCGTTTTCTCATTATCAATCATAACTCCTGTGGTCGCATTAGTTGCGATGATTGCTATCGGATGAAGTGCATTTTCGCGGAGTTTAGTTCCATCAACTTCAAAAATATGATCCCAGTCATCTGCATTTTCTGGTCTTTCAAAGAAGGAAATATACTTATCAGCTTCCTCCTTTGCCCAGTCGCTCACACCATTCCATGCACTATCTACAGCAATATTAAGTATGGTTCTGTATGCATCACTGTAGAACCAGTCATGACGACTACCATATCTCTTGATATCCGTTTTCTGGGGAGTTCCATCATAGGCTGCATACTCTGCTGAAAGTCCTGTTTCCGGATGACAAGCCTTCTTCCAGTACTCTCTGCTTGCACGTGCAGCTTTTCTGCAGAACTCTGCATCTTTTTCATCAATTGCAACCTGAGCATAGAGTTCATAAAAATGTGGCAGATGGTAAGACGGATCTGAAAAATCCTCTTCAGCGATGAACTTGATAAGCCCTGTTTCAGCGTCAAACATTGATTTTCCTATTGTACCATCATACCCCTTGTTAATGCAAGTATGAAGCAGTGCTCCGGCCTCGGAGTGATAGTCAAATATTCCCTCTGAATTCCCCCATCTATTACCTGCGAAAATAAGTGACATTATAAAGAACTCTTCTCCATCCGGAGCTGCCCCGTAAGCATTTTTTTCTCCATTTGTTTTACAAGACCAGGCAAAATATCCTTTGTTGGGTGCCTTATCCATATACATATATGTTCTAGCCCATTTCCAAAGACGATTGAATTCTTCCTGGTGATCCATCTGTACGCACATCATCATGCCATAGGACATACCTTCTGTACGTGCATCATGATTTCCCGTATCCTCAATATACCCCATATTAGAACCGACGGGGGTGTAAAAACGCTCCCCGTCAGCTCCATAAAATATGGTGTTAAAGATTTCTTTACATCTATCTTTGGCAGCTTCATCCGAAACGCCAAACTTTGACAAATAGTTCTTATATTCTTTCATTTATAAATACCTGACACAAAATACTTTATCACCTTGTAGAATTATTCCTTAACTCCACCGATTGTAAGTCCTGCTACGAAATATCTCTGCAGGAATGGATACAGACAAACGATAGGTGCCATAGTTACAATTGTTGCAGCCGAACGAACTGATATAGGCTGCAGATTTGCACCTTCACCTGAGTTAGGATCTGACTTACTTGACTGACTTGAAACTGATGAAAGCAGCTTCATAAGCTCGTACTGAAGTGTTGTATACTGAGTTGAAAGTCTGTTATAAAGCATTGTATCAAACCATGAGTTCCACTGTCCTACTGCTATGAAAAGAGCTATTGTAGCATACATAGGCTTACAAAGTGGAGATATAACTCTTATAAATACAGTTGCATAACCTGCACCGTCGATCTGTGCAGCTTCTTCAAGTGAATCAGGAATACCTTCCATGAAGGTTCTCATAACCAGCATGTTGAATGCTGAGATAAGTCCTGGAATTACATATACCCAGAAGGTACCTGTAAGGTGAAGATTCTTGAAAAGGATAAGTACAGGAATCATACCACCATTTACATACATTGTTACAACCCAGAATGCCTGGAGAGATCTCTTAAGAAGGAATCTCTTTCTACTTACGATAAATGCAAGTATTGAGTTAGCAACTACACCAAGCAGTGTTCCAAGAACTGTTCTTGCAACAGAAATGAAAAGTCCTGTTGTAAGATTTCTCATGGCAAATACAGATCTGTAGTTGTTAAGAGAAAACTTTCTTGGGAAAATATGGATTCCACCTCTGACAGCATCAATACCATCATTAAATGAAATTGCCAGTGTATTAAGTATTGGATAAATTGTAATAGTTACAAAAAGTATCATGAAGATAACATTGCAAACTGAAAAGACTTTGTCGCCTGTTGATCTTTTATACTTTGTAGGCTTTGGAACTGCCATATATCTACTTGAATCGCCTTCAGCGCCGGCAAAACTTTTATCTAATTCAGCTGAATTTTTCTTTAAATTAGCCATTTCAAACCTCCTTAGAATAACTTGTTTTCACCGGTCTTACGAGCAACGTAATTGGATATCAGAATAAGTGCGATAGAAACAGCACTTCTGAATATACCGGCAGCAGTACCAAGGGAATAGTCGTTCTGACTGATACCCCATGTCAGTGTGTAAATATCTATAGTCTCTGCAACACGCTTTACCAGACCATTTCCGAGGATATACTGTACTTCGAATCCTGCGTTAAGAATCCAACCAATGTTCATCAGAAGAAGAATCATGATTGTAGGTCTAAGTGAAGGCAATGTGATATGTCGTATTTTACCCCATCTTCCTGCACCATCTATTTCAGCAGCTTCATAAAGATTTGGATCTATAGATGTTATAGCAGCAAGATAAATAATTGCATTCCATCCTGTTTCTTTCCATACGTTTGCAAAAGCAACGATGCCCCAGAAATACTTTGGAATCGCGAAGAAATTGATTGTTGGCTGACCAAGATAGCCAAGAAGTTCGTTTACGATACCTGATGCTGAAAGTGCATCATGAAGGATACCTGTAACGATGATCCATGAAAGGAAGTGTGGCAGATAAGAAATAGTCTGAACGAATTTCTTACCACCGCGAAGTCTTAATTCATTTAAGAGAATGGCAAAAAGGATTGCCATAACGAATGTTGATACCAGATTGAGAACACCCATTGCAAGAGTATTTCTGATATCCTGAATAAATACTTTATCAGAGAACAGGAACTTGAACTTATCGAGTCCTATCCATTTTGAATGAAAAATACCTGTCTTTGGCTTATAATTCTGAAAAGCCATTGCCCAGCCTGCAAGTGGAATATAATTAAATAAGATTCCATATGCAAAAAATATACCAGACCATACCAGAAGAGGCCATTGTCTTTTAACTTCTTTTGCAGAAAATTTAACCTTTGGTGGTTGAACCACTTCCGCTTTTTTCTTTCCCATAACCTTTATCTCTCCCAACTTTTAAAAGGATAGCAGCCATATTTCTATGGCTGCCTCCCCTTAAAGATTTCAGATTAATCTTACTGTCCAGCTCTACGCTCTAACTCTGCCTGCATCTCATCAAGGAAGTCCTGAGGATTACATGAATTGTAAGCATCCATGTACTCATTCCATGTTGATTCGAAGTCACCAGCCATAACAACCTTTGGAAGCCACTCATGCTTTGTCTCGCCCATCTTAACCCAAGCAACACCACCAGGAGTATCTGTTGTCATGTTGTTTGAATATGAATACATTGGGAACCAAGGAGCATTTGACTCTACTACTGAACCGATAAGTTCAGGATATGTTGTAGCACCATAAGCATTAAATACGTCGATAACTGGCTGTGCAAGTGTATCGAAGAATTCTGATGTCTGCTCTTCTGGCTTATTTGCGTTCTTTCCATCTGTTGATGTACCATGATACTGAGGCATGTAGCTGTACTGGCAGATATGTGAAGCCTTGTACTCATCATTTGCCCAGTTAGCTCTCTGCTCTTCTGTACGATAGAAAAGTCCATCATCATCTACGTTATAGTCAACACCTTCAACACCCCAGAATCTGAGATCTCTGATTTCCTGTGAACACAGGTCATCAAGGAACTGGAATGCAGCGTCGATATCTTCGCAATCCTTAGTAATAGCAACACCACTTGACATATTAAGTGTGTCATCATATGTATGCCATCTGTTTTCCATACCTTCTTTAGCTGTAAGTCCAAGAGGGATGTAGTTGCAGCCTTCCTTATCAAGGCCTGTCTGCTTAAATACGTCTGATACTGTGTAGTTGAAGTCCCAGTTCTGATCGCACATACCAAGAACTCTACCAGTTGAAAGCTTTGAAATGTACTCATCATATGTCTGTGTACCGAACTCAACATCTATGATACCCTTGTTATATTCTTCATTAAGCTTGTTGAAATACATCTTAGCTGTATCAGTTGTATTATAGTCAACAATCTTAAGGTTTTCCTTATCTACGATAACAGAACCATCATTTGGATATCCATCGAGGAACTCAGGTGCGTTCTCAAGACAGAAGTATCTCCAGTCCTCACAAAGGATTGTGTAAGGAATGATTTCTGTTCCATCTTCAAGTGTTGGATGCTCTGCATAGTATCTTTCAAGAAGATCGAAGTACTGATCAAGTGTTTCAATCTTTGGATAGTTATCCCATGCAAGTACCTTAGCCTGAATCCAGAATGCTTCGTCGTTATGAGTTGTTGTCTTGGACTCGCCAAGAGTATTTCCGAATACGTTCATCCAGTAAATCTTTCCGTCATCCATACGGAAGTTATCCCACTCTTCATCTGTGTAGAATGCCTTAAGGTTAGGATATTTATCAAGATAATCATCCCAAGCTACAAGAACATCATTGTCATAGAGCTGCATCATAGCATCTCCACCATTGATGAAATCAGGATAGTCACCACCAGCGATGATTGTACCGATTGCTTCTGCATCTGTCTGACCTGTAAGCCAAGTTTCCTTAACCTTTACACCAGTCTTGTCAGCGATAATCTGCTGAATCTCATTGTCAGGATTGATTTCTGTTCCAGGCATAGCTATGAACATATCGAATTCCTTAACATCTCCTGATGAAGCTGATGCGCTATCATCTGAACCTGCGTCCTCTGAACTTGCATCATCTGTTGCTTCTGTAACAGCTGCTTCTGTAGCACCATCATCCCCTGATGAAGCATCATCTCCGCTTGATGATCCTCCACATCCTGAAAGCATTGTAAGCATCATTGCGCTTGCAAGTGTTAATGCTCCAAGCTTCTTAGCCTTAATTCTCATACTTTACCTCCTTCAAATATTGTTTTTTTGTATGATAGCCTCTTCAAGGCAATTAAGTGTCTTTATTATATACATATTTTTTTCACATTTCGCCCTACAAACTCCAAAAAAATACCCTACAAATTCTTGATATTTTTCTAGAATTTGTAGGGTATTTGAATTATGTTTACTGATTATGTTAACTAAATGATATTCTTTTGATGTATTTTTATGTTATTGTTACTATTCACAGTTAACTCAAAAAGTGCCTGCAAGCAGTCATTTTTGTTACTTATCTCATGAACTGTGAATAGTAGCATGTTATTTATCATTTTTTTTCTGTCGTCTGTACTGTGAAGGAGTCATCCCCTTAATCTCTATGAAGCGCCGGATGAAATAATCACTATTTTTGTAACCAACTGTGGCTGAAATATCTACGATTCTGTCATTTGTATTTATCAGCATTTTGGCTGCTTCATTTATTCTGTAATCTGTAAGGTAGTCCTTAAAGGAAACGCCATATTTCTTAGTAAACAGTGAACCAAGATAGCTGCAGTTGATATAGTATTTTTCACTCAGCTTCTTCAGACTCAGATTCTCGCTGTAGTTTTCCTTTATCTCCTTTTCGATATCCTTGAGAATTCCGCCGGACACATTCTTCCTCAGCTGATTCAGATACTGAGCATATTCGCAGGCAAACTTGTACATATGTATGCTGCTGCCTCTTTTAATACCTTCGTCAAATGAGCTCTCACTTATTCTATGAAGTATCTCCTCCTGATCCAGCTCATCATCCAGCTCTGTCGCAATATGAATCAGCTGAAACAGAAGATAGTTCATATTGAGACTTACTGAATCTCCGAGACCAGCCTTGGAAATATCATCATAAAATGCATTTACGCATTTATAAATAAGGCTTTCATCATTCAGCTCTATTGCCTTCACCAGATCATCAAGGCTTCTCTTGAAAAGGGTTGCCTTTCTTGGATTGACTGTCATCTCACGCTCATAAGTAACTACAGGTCTGGCTTCATGGAAAACCTCCTGGGATTTGAGTATGCAGGCAGAACTGTAGGACTTGGAAACCTGAGTGATATCAGGCACCTTCTTTCCCGAAAGGATTCTCACCTTTCTTTTAAGCGCAGACTCAAGGCTGCTTTGGAATTTGGCGAGAAACTCAACATCATCCTCTGATCTGTCCTCTGCCATATAATCGCAATATATAAAGCCCGTATCATAGATGCTGTGATTTAGCGACACATCATATATAAGATGATTACTATCTTCACCCAGAAGCATTTTGGCGACTTCATTCATCTCTCTTCTGTACTGCATGAGGCTTCCATCAGTTGTTTCCATATCATCCACCTCAGGAAGCTCTATAATGACATATCTGATTCCATTCGACAGTCTCATATTTTGCTTCAGATAATCAATATTTACATCATCATATTTTCCTACGATAAGAGCTATCATATGTCTCTGAAGAAACGCTGTTTCTGCCTCTTTATGATGAGCCTCAAGAATAGTATTCTCCTTATTCATATCTGAAATCTTCCGAAGCAGTTCAACAAGCTCGTCTTTTTTTATAGGCTTGAGCAGATAATCCATGCATCCAAGTCTAAGAGCATCCCTTGCATACTGGAAGTCATTATATCCACTGAGAATAATAAAGTATGCATCCGAAATGCCTTCCTTCTTAACCTTTTCAAGAAGCTCAATTCCCGTCATAATCGGCATTTTGATGTCAGCAATTACCAGGTTTACTTCATTTTCTCTCAGATATTCAAGAGCTTCGAGTCCATTTTCCGCAACCTTTACTATTTCAAAATTTTCACTTTCCCAGTCAATCAGAACCTTTAATCCTTCTACTATATAAGGCTCATCATCGACAAACATTACTTTAAGCAAATCTTCACCCCCTGATGTTTCTTGGAACAGCAATAAAAATAGTTGTTCCAACACCTGATTCAGTTTCTATATCAAATCTTGCTTTTCCATCTGACATCATCTTAAGCCTGAGAGATGCATTTGTCATACCAACGCTTGAACCTGTCTTGATAAGCTCCAGGCTTGCATTGTTCATCTTGAACAGAAGGTTCTCTCTCATCTCATCATCCATACCGATTCCGGTATCCTCTATCTCAAAAACAACCTCAGTATCTGTATTATAGATTCTGACAAATATCCATCCAGGTTCTGTCTTACTTTCGATTCCGTGCACACATGCATTTTCCACAAATGTAACTATAGACAGCTTTGGAATCATCGTTTTATAGCATTCAGGAGACACATCAAGCATATAACTCAGTCTTTCTCCAAATCTGTATTTCTGAAGTTCAAGATAGGCCTCGATGAACTTCATCTCACCCTCAATGGATACAACATCAGAACGCCAGTCAACATTTCCTCTCTGCATCATAGCCAGATGTTCAACCATTTCAGCGGTCTCTGTTTCATTTTTCAGGATACTGTGCATTCTGATACTTTCCAGAGCATTGAACAGGAAATGCGGATTGATCTGACTGTGAAGAGCCAGAAGCTCAGCATTCTGCCGCGCGATATCCATTTCCTGCTGTTTCAGCTTATCAACATAGGTTGTCTGAATGAGTTCATTCATTCTGTCAGCCATTATATTATAATTCGTCATAAGCGACGATATTTCGTCATCACCCTTGATTTCTTTAATCTTTGAAAGTTTCTGAGCCTTGGATTTCTTAAAGATTTTCTCCAGCTTACCAATTCGCTGTGCAACAGATCTGTCCAGCTGCATGATCATATATATTGGAAGCAGAAGGCTGAAAAGTAATAGGAATAATACGATTACCGTTGATTTAGCATCCAAAACCCAGATTCCTATATTTCTATTCTTAAGATAAATAGTATAGGTTCTTCCATATAGATTCATTTCTGTTTTGTAGTCGTATTTCATATGCCTGTTACGAAATCCATAGGGTTCCCTGAGTTGTGTATCACTTTTGTTAGTCATAAGAAGTCTGTCATCCAGACAGACATAAACATCTGATTCTATACCTTCATTAATGACTGAGTACAGGAAATTCCTGTAATTCATAGTAAGCTTGATAACCTTTTCGGAACGATTTTTTCTTCCCTTATCCATCTTACGCATCAGCAGTATCTTACGCTCAGAATAAGTTTCCGTCGGATTCTTACTATAGTCGAACATCAGCGCAAATCCGTCACTTTCGCTCAGATTCTTATACCAGGATTCACTCCTGTAGTTACTGAGTTTATAGAACATTCCACCGTTTACGATAGTATCATTATCAGCATATATCTCAAGAGTTTCATTTCCGATTCCAAGCCAGCTCTCGTAGATGGAATTCTTTCTGAATTCAAGATAAGAGTTATAATAATCCAAAGCATCATAATATTCTCTATTCAGAAGATTTTCAACATCATCATTTTTATATACATTCTGAATGATTCTTGAAGGATAATCCAGTCCTTCTATGAATCTGAACTTTACTTCCTCAGCATCACTTCTAAGTTCCTGCTCCTTTTTAATCTTATTTACTTTGTAAAGATTATAGAAGACGACACAATTAGTAACAATGAGAGGAACCAGCACGCAGAATACGAAAAGCAGGACCAGCTTCTTCTTAAGGCTGATACTTATCATGTAGTTGTTAAGTTTTGTACGGATACTGAGCATGGTCTTTTTGCTTTCCTTATTATTTTTTTCTGTTATTTTGCGAGCTATATTTCACCAACTGAGTCTATCTCATATTCCACTGTATAGGCGGAATTATTATCATCCTGTTTCCAGGCAGAGATAATCTCCTTAAGCCTATCCTCTGGAGAATCTTCTAAAAGGAGTACGAAGAAATCCCCCGAGTAGGCACTAACTATATCGTTTTTACTAAGCATACGAACGAGCGTGTCTTCAAAGCTTTCGATAACTGTATCTGGAATCTGAGCATCACTCCTATCAGATGAATCACTATGAATACTGATCCTTACAAAATCAGTTTTTCTGTCCTTCACCTTATCATCTCTACTAATGAACTTATACAGTGTCTGGAGTTTATCGAAGTTTACTTCGTAAGCGCCTCGTCCTTCATTACGTTCACTGATTATCTTCTTAATATTTTTCAGATCGTGGCTATCAGCATTTCCATCTATATTATCCTTTTTCTCGGCTTTCTTCTGATAAATGTAGTAGCCATGTTTTCCATTCTGCTTTACCACATATAAAGCCTTGTCAGCAAGCTTGAATACCTCTTCAAATTCCCTTCCTTCTTCCGGAACACGAACCGCTCCAATAGAAGTTCCAAGTGGAATCTGCATATCGTCACCCATATATTCCTTGGCGGACTTAACAATCTCCCTATTCATGAAGGTTGTTATTTTTTCTACTTCGTCTTCATCAATAGTATTCTTGATAAATGCAACGAATTCATCTCCTCCGAGACGTCCACAGATATCTTCTTCGCCCACTGCACTTTTCAGAAGTTCTGCAAATCTGATCAATATCTTATCACCCATATCATGACCATAGAGATCATTTACCAGCTTAAAGCTGTCCAGATCTATCATGAGAAGCATTCCTGTTTCTTCCTTGCAGGCAGCTTCCAGGGCTCTATGAGAACCTGCCTTATTGAGAATACCAGTCATAGGATCAGTAGTCATTTCCTTCTGAAGGCCTCTGATCCTTCTGGTTCTTTTATTGATAACATAAAACAGCCAGCCAAAATAGAATACATTAAATCCTGTAACCAACATCAGATAAAACTGAAAATACAGTTTCTCATACATCATTTTTTCTTTGGTTATCTTGATTTTTCTAATGGTCATCGGTTTAAAGGTCGTGGAGTCATACACCTGAATGCAAAGTGTATAGTCTCCTCCATACAGGTGTGAATATGTCAGAGGAATGATTTCATCCTGTTTTGCCATAACACCTTCATTTTCTCTTCCTTCAAGATAATAGAAAATATATGGATTTGAAAGGGTGAAATTGTTAATAGCAATATTAAAATCAATACGTCCCTCAACTGCCGGAATAGTGAATCTGCCATTTTTCTTATATATAGTACCTTCGGCAGTTGATATATTTTTCAGATGCACCTGATAATCAGCATATATATCATCTGAAACATTGGTGGAAATCCTTCTCACTCCATCAAGGCAGCAGAGATACAGATCATATCCATCAATGCAGTTCCAGGAATTCGCATTTAAGGATGAAGTAAGTCCCCAGCTCTCATCCATTAATGTAAAAGCGCTGGAATTATTTTCCATCAAATCCTTCTCATTGCCTACATAGATTCCGGCACTTGACGTGATCCAGCATCTGCCATCCTTTATATTAATGTCATAATTATTTGAATAAAAATTATCCAACAGTTTTATACTTGTTCCATCATCATAATAGATTGCATTACTTGTAACATAAAAATATCCGCCAGAGCATTTAACAATTCGAAGCACGACTTCCGTTTGAAGCCCTTCCTCTTCTCCAATATGACCGACAATCTTATCATCCTTAATAAGATATATTCCCTTGCCATCGGAACCGGCCATAATTGTACCATCCTCCTTTTCAACCAGGGAAAGAATGCTTGTAATCTCAAGACCGTCCTTATATGTAAGCTTAGCGTCGACCTTATCATCCTTAAGATATGTAAGTCCGTCAGCTCCGGAAACGAGAATTCTTCCATCAGAAAGCTCTATAGCCTGTCGCATATTTTTTCCATTCAGGTCATCTTTCTTATCATCAAATATCCGGATATTTCCATCCTTTGAAAGCCTTACAAGTTCATCTGAGCCATATGTACTAAACCAGATATTATCCTTGGAATCTTTATAAATATTCCTGATCCTTACTCCATCTAAAACCTGAAGGATTTCTTTTTCTATCGCTTTATTTGTATTCTTATCAATTATCTGGAGACCATTATCCGTTCCTATATATATGTCGTCACCATCCACAAGTATTGCATTAGTAACAGCCCCTGTCAGACCAGCCTTTCTGATAAGATTCTCAAATGGCGTTTTGGAATATTTGATAATACCATCCTTACTTGAAGCAAACCAGATATTCCCCTGATAATCGACAATTGCCGCATTAATCTCTCCCTTAAAGCTGTCCTTTTCGATAGCTGCAGGACGTTTCTCATTCTCATCAAAATATCCCACACCATTCTTGCAGGATACGAAATACCCCTGATACTTCGGAGAGTAAAGCAGATCATTTACATATTCAAGAGGTTCAAGTGAAAATGTATCATTCAGCACAAGCTTATCATTTTCAAACGAAAACACATAAGCAATACTTGACTTACTTCCAACTATGATCTCATTTCCATGACATTCCACTTCTTTAAATGGAGCATCCTCATCTGTTGAAATGACAGAATCTATTATTTTGTCGTCTCTCATCACGTACAAAAGTCCATCTGCCGTAACACCTACTATATTTCCGTCATCAATATTAGACAGATACCTGGAATATTCGATATCTTTATTGTCAAAGACCTTGAATTCTCCTTTTGATGAAACCTTTGCAAGGGAAAGCATGGAGCCAAGATAGATATTTCCATCTTTGTCTTCACAGATTCCTCTTATGGAACCAGAGTTCAGGCCATCTTGCTTTGAATAACATATGCATTCCCCATTTTCCGGATTGTAGCAAAAGACACCACTGTCATTTGTTCCAATCCACATTCTTCCTCTGGTATCCTCAAATAAGGACATTACATCTCTTATTCTGTCATCAATATTAGTATATTCTATCTTTATTCCATCATATCTGTAAAGACCTGAATATGATCCGATCCATATATAACCATCTCTTGACTGAAGGACTGCATTTATCTGACTTGAAGGAAGACCCACATCATAGCCGAATTTATTAATCTCAAAATCTGTATAACCATCTTCGGTATCAGCAGCAGTTGATACATTTCCAAGTGAAAGAGCCAAAATAAAGGCAAGAATCATTGACACAGCCCCTGCTGCCTTCTTCTGTCTTTTTTCATCGCCATTTACTCGAAACTTCTTCGTAATACCAATAATAATATATGCCAGAATAAATGCTAACACCCTGTCAGGGATAAAAACAAAGAGCTCTGCCATAGCTAATACTACATATTCATTAATTACATAAATAGATAACATATTCTGAAGTGCAGCGCCCCATTCATTATCTATCATCAGATTAAAATAAACCATATCAATAGTCATGCCAATAAACGCAGAAATAAGTGCAGCAAGCATTGCTACTGTAACCAATCCAAAATAATCATAATTTTTTTTGCGTGATAATAAAAGACCAGCTACAAGTCCCACTATAATTCCGGAAACTGTACTTAAAGAAGGAGCAAATCCAAGAGACCAGGTAACAAAAGCTGTCAGTCCACCTACTACCATTCCAACAGCAGGTCCGAATTCAATAGCCATAAGAACTGTTCCTATGGAATCTCCCAAAACAGGCAGGTTCAACCATTTGCAAAGGAAAAAGCCTATAAAATTGATGATAAGGCCTAATAAAAGACCTAATAGTAAATGTGTAGTTTTAGAAAAGTTGTTGCGACTTTTTCTGCTCCCCATAAAACCCCCAAGCATAAGAAAAACATTACCTATGTACCATATCTGCCCCAAAAAATGTTACATGAATTATACCACAACTACTAATGACAGAAAAACAATTTATTTTGTTTGCAGAAATGCAAAAGCAATGCTACAATATCTGCTGTTTATTTTGGCTGTTTTATGTGGTGAGGTTTTTTATGAGCACTATTATCGTTCTTCAGCAAATGGGTGTTATTACCATTTTAGTTTCTATAGGAATTTATCTTTATAAGAAGGGAGTTATTGATGACCCTTCTTCGCAGAAGGTTTCTACTATTGTAATGGATATCTGTAATCCTGCACTTATCCTTGCTTCGATTCTTTCTGGAAATATTACTGCAACTCACAGTGATCTTATCACTGGTATGATACTTGGCACTATTTTCTATGCCGGGCTTGTGATTCTCGGCTTCGTTTTCCCTATTATTGTTAAAGCTCCGAAGGAAGAAAAAAGATTTTTCAATCTGATGACTGTATATACCAATGTTGGTTTCATAGGCATTCCTGTTGCACGTGCCATCCTTCCGGAAAATGCAATCCTCTATGTTATTATATGCAATGTTATGTATAGTCTATTGTTCTATACACATGGAATAATAATCTTAAGTAATGGTAAGGAAAAACTAAATCTAAAAAAGGTATTCAGCCCCGGAACTATAATGGCTCTTCTCAGTCTTGTGGTTTTCTGGTTTGACTATAAACCACCTCTCATTATTTCTAACAGCATCAGTTTTATAGGAAATGCGACTGTATTTCTTTCTATGACTATGCTGGGAGTTGGTATAGCAAGATCCGATATCACTGCAGGATTAAAAAACATCCGTATCTGGATATATATCGTAATACGGATGCTTCTTGTTCCTACTATTCTATTTATTGTTTTAAAGGCTATGAGTTTCAGCTCTGAAACCATTCTGGGACTTTGCCTTATGGCTGCTATGCCTATTGGCAATCTTCCACTTATTCAGTCTCAGAAAATGGGTGAAGATACCGAGCTTCTTGCAAATGCAATCGCGATATCTACTATAACCTCTATAGCAACTATAACGATACTCATGAGTATATTCACTACGCTGTCACCAGTGTAAAGCATGATTACAGGAATTCATACTTAATCTTTAGTTCATTTCCTGCGCTTTCTATTTCTGCAACACTACCGGATATTATTGGCATTGCTGGTGGCTTATGTCCTATATCAGTATCCATTATGACAGGGACACCATATCCGCCAATCATATCGGTTATTGCATTATACATATCTACTCCCATAACCTCTTCTCCAAAATGAAGAGATCTGCCAATCAGGAATCCTTTCACATACTTAAACCAGCCTGCTTCTCTCATCTGCCAGAATGCCCTTCTGGCTGAAAGTGGGTCCAGGTCACAGCATTCCAGAAACCAGATGAAGCCATCTGATTTATATTTCTCAAGAAATTCACCTACTTTATCATATTTTGTACCCACATGAAGTGTAAGTATATCTACACACCCGCCGATAAGACGCCCCTTCATATTTATCTTGCCTGTAAAGTCATCTCCTGAGATAATGCCACTGGCATCTGACTTATATGAGCTACTATTATTAGGGATAAAGTATTTATATACTGTTCTTTCAGTAGCATTATATGGAAGAAGCGGATCAATCTCTTCACCTTCTTCTACTTCGTAATCTTCATTCTCCCACGCCTTATATCCGCTGACTTCAGTAATTTCTCCCATGATGAGCTTTAGAGAATCAGATACCGACTCGTGCCAGGGCTCCCTGCCGAAGGTTGGAGCACATGGTCCATAAACAGTCGCAGTATCCGCCAATATATTAGAAAGAAAGGTAAAGTTTGTATTGTCTGAATATCCCATATACCATTTGGGTGATGCCTTTTTTATCGCCTCAAAATCCATATATGGAACAACTTCGCACATCAGTTCTCCACCGCCACAGGTTATGATAGCATCTATACTTTCATCAGTCATAGCAGCATTTAGTTCAGCGGCGCATTTATCTGGTGAATTGCTGATTCCAAGCCCCGAAGAAGCATAACAGTTGGGGCCAAAATAAAGGTTGAAGCCCATATCTTTTAGTATTTTAACCGCATTTTCAAATCTTGTCTTATAGGGTTCAATGGCACAGCCGAAGGAAGGAGCGATAAACCCTATCGTACCGCCTTTTTCTAAGTTTTTTGGATATCTCATATGTTCTTCCTTTTCTATTATTTATTTTGTAAATCACCGTTTACCTTATTATCTCTAGTTGTAGTTCTATAAAGAAGCCCAAATGTTCCAGGTCCGCAGTTTACGGCGATTACAGGTGACGCCTCCTGGAATATTATTCTTTCAAATGTAACCTTTTTATTTATCTCACTCTCTATTAAGTCAAGGTCTCTCTGCCTCATCCCTACATAGGTTACGAAGAGAATGCTTTTATCAATATTTCCAGAACATCTAAGCTCTGAATCTATGTATCTCTTCCATGAGTTTTCCTGATTTCCAAAGAATACCCTTCCTACACTTATTTTTCCATTTTTCATCGTAAGAACAGGTCTCATCATTATTGCATTTGAGATTACATTTATCTTCTCATCTACCTGGCCTGCTTTTGCCAAATATTTCAGGCTGCTCACTACGAAGCTGGTTGAGAACTGATGCCAGTTATTTTCAAGGGTTTCCTTAATCATCTGAGCACTCATTCCCTCCTTCACAAGCCTGCACGCTTCAAGTGCCACAAGACCCTGTCCACTGGAAAGATGGCCAGAATCAATTACTGTAACATTGTCAAAGGCTTCTGATGCTTCCACGGCCTTAGGACAGCCACTGTTTGCAACCTTGGTCGAAATAGAGATATGAATAATATTATGTGCCCTCGTCAGAAGACCTGCAAAGAATGCTTCATAATCCTCAACGGACGGAGCTGCATTTTTTGCCTCCTTATCGCTTTCCTCCATATAGGCAACAAGTCCTCGGGATTCTACCTCAATACCATCCGTAAAGATTCCTTCATTTGTATTTATCTTATGAGGAATTATGGCGATATTATATTTTTCAATCAGATCTGGAGAAAGGTCCGCAACACTATCAGTGGAAATGATAACTTCTTCCTTTCTCTCATGATCCTTCAGCCACTTTATACTCTCCTCTACTATCTTGTCATCAGAATAAACTGTATGAATCAATTCCTTTGGAAGAAGTCTCAGGCATTCATTCTCGAGGGCTTCTCCACTGGTTGGCTTAACGAGATAACCATCGAAGCCTTCCGCAGAAAAGAGCAGTTTATTTTCACTTCCGGCATTTGCTGTAAGTGCTACCACCTTCGAGGAGCGGCACATACCACCAACCTGATTTCTAATCCTTCGGAAGCATTCAATACCATCCATTTCCGGCATCAGATGATCCATGAAAATAAGGTGATATTCCTTCAAAATAGTTTTTTCAAGTGCTTCCTCTCCACTCTGGGCTGTATCAATCTGCATCTTCGTATCACGAAGGAGCTTCGATACCACGAGAAGATTAGATGCATTATCATCAACCACGAGAACCCTTGCATCCGGTGCGTCGAATTTTTTGTTATATTTGCCATGACGTATTGAATAATGCTTTGCCTCTGAATTATAACTTCTTTCTCCTGCCACGCTGTCCCCAACAATCATCTGAGGAATATCGATGATAAATGTTGATCCCTTTGTATATACACTGTTAACTGTTATATTTCCGTCCATCAACTCGACCAGCTGTTTTACAATAGCAAGTCCGAGTCCTGTTCCTTCGATATATCTGTTCTCAGTTTCATCCACTCGTCTGAAGGCACTGAACAGATAAGGAATACTTTCCTTTTTAATACCAATTCCTGTATCAGTCACAGTAAATGTAACTGTCCCCTTTTTCTCTTCCAGTTGTCTGAACTGGATTGAAAGAGTAACTGAACCCTCAGCGGTATATTTTATGGCATTGTTCAGAACATTTATCAGAATCTGCTTGATCCGGACTTCGTCTCCGAAAAGCTCTGTCGGAAGCATAGGATCTATATCCGTACGAAAATCAAGTCCTTTTTCTTTTGCTCTCATCCAGAACATTCCAACGATTTCCGACATCATATCACCAATGTTATAATTAACCGGAGCCAGCTCCATTTTGCCTGACTCAATCTTGGACATATCCAGGATATCATTTACAAGGTGAAGCAGAATCTTACTGGCAGAACGAACATTAGTTGCATCCTCGGCAACCTCTTCTGAGATATCCTCTCGAAGTATCATCTCATTTAATCCAATTATGGTATTTATCGGCGTTCTTATCTCATGACTCATGCTGGAGAAAAATGTATTCTGTGATCTTCGAAGCTCATCTATCTCTTTCAGCTGATCCTCTGACCTGCGGTAAGCCTCTTTAAGAATCCTAACCTCGAATTCAACCAGAAAACAGATGAGCAGACATACGATAACAACTGAAATGAGTGAATCCTGAAAGGCCATCTCCTCATCGTGCATGGTTATCATTTCAGGATGCAGATACTGGATGAAATAGCAGATGATCGTAACTACCAGATTGGCAGCCACCAGAAACCAACGTCTCCGACCGGTAATTATCATACAGGAAAACACTGTACAGAATATAAACCAAATGGGAGAACCTCCATTGATTCCGCCTCCTGTGATAAATGTAACCGGCATTACAACAAATATCAGCAGGGAATCCACAATAGTGGCGCAGAGCTGCACCTTGTTAAAATGAAAGGCAATAAATGCGATTATTCCAAATACAACAAAGGCCGCTGCCAAAGTTAATATGTCCTCTGCTGATTCGCCGATTATAATGCCGACTATCATTATAAAAAACAGCGCAGCCATAGCTACTATAGTTAGCAGAATCAGCATTCGCTCCTGTGCAGTTTTATTTTGGTCCATAAGACCTGATACCCATTTTTTAAAACGCATTTGTATCCCTCACGTGTTTATCTTTACTTTTCTATTGTTTATCTTTATTCACTCTTCCTCCGGGAAGAATTCCAGGATTTCGTCATCTTCTTCTGACTCAAAATCATTAACCGAGGAGATAGCATCTATCACTTCATTATATCTAGTCATCATCTCATCATGATTTTGTTCCACGAATTCTATATTTCCTTCCTTTGCAGCAAGCTCAAGAGCTTTAGCCTTTTCAGAAAGCTCCTCCGCTCCAATCATACGTGAAGTACTCTTTAGCGCATGTACATAGATTGAATAATTCTTCATATCTTTTTCCTGAAGACATTTCTCCAGCTTTGCCTTCTTTTCGGACGATTCATCAAAATACTGTTTCAGAAGTTCACTATATAATTCCTCATCCTGCTCACAGTAATGAAGACCGACTGAGGTATCTATACCAGCATTTTTAAAGATATCCGTTTCTGTCATCTCAGAATCTGTAACTTCATTTTCTTCTGATTCAGTACTTATTGTCTCTTCCGAGTCAGCATTTATTGTTTCTTCTGAATCAGCTTTAGATTCAGCATCTTCTGTCACTTTATCTGACTTCTGTTTTTGAGCTGACGCCTCTTCAATGTCTTCATATGTGATCATGTTCTCTGGAAGTGCATTCTTCAGCACTCTTTCAAGTTCACTTAGTTCTACCGGCTTACTTACAAAGCCATCAAAGCCTTCTGCGATAAACATCTCCTTAGCTGTACTTAGTGCATTAGCTGTAAGGGCAATTATTATAAAGCTCTTTCTGTTCTTTAAACCATCATTACGGATGTGCTTCATAGCTTCCACACCATCCATCCCCGGCATCATATGATCCATAAATATCACATCATAATCATTTCTGATACAAAGGCTGATTGCTTCTTCTCCAGAAGGTGCTGTACTGACTTCCATTCCATATCTTCTGAAGATTCCTCTTGCAACACTAAGATTCATTGGCTCATCATCTACCACAAGAGCTCTGACTCCGTTGCATTTCAGTTTCTTCTTAACAGGTTTGATATCATTAATTCCTGAATTAAGCACAGATACAACAGGAATACAGTAAAATGGTTTTGGCATGATTTCTGCATTAGAACCCTCTGGAAGTTTAAAGGATTCCTTGGCTATAACAACAACCTTCATCTTAGTTTCAAGTTTTCTAAGAAGCTCCTTACTTCTATTATATTCCTCCTCAGCTACAAAAAGATGTGTAAGGTTCACCTTCTCCAGAAGCTTTTCAAGATCTTCTTCTTTATCTACCCAATGCATAGTGGTTTTTAGCCCCTGAACTATACTCAGTATCATCTTGTTATAGAATTCTCTGACTTCCGGGTTCTTGTATTTCGTCATATCCAGATAAGCACCAAGGGAAATCCTGGTGTCATCTTCTAATGCCATACATCTGCTGTCATCCACCACCTTCTGAGGAATGCTGACTCTTATAGTTGTCCCCTTATCTGGCTCGCTGTTTATTGTGATAAAGCCACCTAACGCACGGACAAAACCATAAACAATAACCATTGATATTCCAAGACCACCGGAACGTATCTCTCTTCCTGACTGTGCCTGATAGAAACGGTTATATATTCTATCCAGCTCATCCTTTGTCATTCCTACTCCTGTATCTGTAACCTCAAGACATAGATTAATTCCATATTCCTGCTTTATACTGCTGAGCTTAACATACACTCCACCTTCTTTAGTATATTTAAGACCATTATGTATCAGATGATAAAGTATCTTCCTGAGTTTTACTGCATCACCACTGAGCACCGCCGGAATTTCCGCATCTACATCAATAACCAACTCCAGCTCATCAGGCATTGCAGGTCTTATCTCAGTGGCCAGGTCATTTAGAACAGATGCAATCATATAGTCACTACTATTAACCACAAGACTATCCATTTCAATTTCAGAATAATCAAGAATGTCTCCAACCTGATCGGCAAGACGATTTCCGGCATTCAGAACCTCAGCCATATTGTCTCTCAGCTCCGGACTTTTTTCCTTATCAATCATGATATTAGTGATTCCAAGAATTGCATTTACAGGGGTACGAAGCTCATGAGAAAGATTTGCCATAAATGAGTTCATTCGGTTGGTGCTCTCATTAAGTTCTGCTATCTTCTCGCCAGATTTGCCGAAAAGAGCTGCCCAGTTTCTAATAATGGTACGGGCCAGCCAGCCAGCTATGAACATCAAAGCAACATGTAAAATGGTTCTTGATACAAGAAGATTGCTCCACCTGGTTCCACCCATAGTCATAATAATAATGTCATATAGAAGCGTGGCATAATACGTAGCCTGACATACGTAAATGATTCCGATTTCTCCCGTTGTCGTGTAGATCATTATCAGAATGATCATAAGATAACCCATGTCAAATGCACTTGTTTCATGGATTCCATAAAAGAAAAAAGATGCCATCATCAGAAGCGTGCAGGTCCAAATCCTCACCCTTTCCGAAACGGACTGCAGAATATGCAATACCCAGCTCACAACTACACCGCTGAGAAGCAGAGGTATCGCCCACAGTTCCCATGACATCAAAAGAATCTCTGTTATGAGTCCACAACAGAGTACTGTATAAGTTAATAAAATCATCAGAGGAGATGTCTGGAACACTCCTCCTTTTCCACCCTCACTTGACATATATCCCTCACAAAATACCTTTTATTTTTTGTTACTACTCGCGGTTAACTCAGAATACACTTCCGGTTCTGCGCCTTGTAAATTGTTATTCCCCAATAATGCCTTCAAATTTTGTAATCATATCCATATAATGATCCACAAAAGCATTATGATTCGACTCTATAAAAGCCTCGTCCCCATTTTTTGATGCCATTTCCAGAGTCTTTGCTTCTTCGGAAAGATTATTCATACCTATTGTTTTTAACAAGCTTTTAAGAGCATGTACTTTGATTTCATAATCCTTCCATTCCTTTTCAGAATATCTATCATTTAATTCAGCTATTCTGACATCTGAGGAATTCATAAAATCCTCTAATAGTTCAAGATAGAAGTCTTCATCATCCATCGCATATACAAGGCCGGATCTTACATCCACCCCAAGCTCTTCTAGTTTTGTAATCGTACCTGTTACATCTGAATAATCGTATGACTCACCAGAAGGCATGAACTCCAATATCTCATCTTCCGCTTCTTTAATTTTATCCTTTGGAAGCCATTTAAAAAGAATTTCTGAAAGCTCCCAGCCATTTATTGGTTTAGAAAGATAATCCGAAAAGCCCTTGCTGAGATACATTTCTCTTGCACCGGAAATCGCATTTGCTGTAAGTGCTACTACTGGAGTCTTTTTAGCAACAAATTCCGGATAACTTTGCAGCTTTTCAAGCGTCTCTATTCCATCCATGACAGGCATCTGATGGTCCATGAAGATGCAGTCATAATCATTTTCTTTAATCATTTCTATAGCTTCAGCTCCACTGGAAGCTGTATCAATACGGAGTCCGGACTTATTCAGAAGCCCTGCAAAAACTTTCAGATTCATATCTACATCATCTACAACAAGAATATGTGCGTCTGGTGCTGTAAAATTCTCCCTGAATACGCTAACTGAACTGCTGAGCTTTTCTCTGGCCTGTTCAAAATCACCGATTGGTTCAGCATCAGCCACTTTCTGTGTAAGGAAGAAATAGAAAACGGAGCCTTCACCAAAAACGCTCTTAACTTCTAATCTGCTTCCCATAAGATTCAGGAATTTCATGGATATCGGAAGTCCCAGACCTGTTCCCTCTATCGCTCTTGAATTAGAATCTTCTATACGACTGAATTCTGAGAATAGCATTGCTGTATTCTCTTCCTTGATTCCAACACCCGTATCTCTTACTGCAAAAAGGAGATAGACTTCTTTGTCAGCCGGTTTCTCAGCCTTAATCTGAAATGTGATTTCACCCTTCTGAGTGTATTTAACAGCATTCGTAAGAAGGTTGGTAAGAACCTGTGATATTCTGACATCATCCCCCACCAGCTTACGTGGTATCTTACTATCAATGTCAAGATTTAGAGAAAGCCCCTTATCATTTGCCCTTGGAGCGACCTGTTTAACAAGTGTAGAAACCATTTCTACAATGTCATATTCCTGCGGAATGATATCCATTTTCCCTGCCTCAATCTTGGAAAGATCAAGAATATCATTTATCAGGGACAGCAGGGATTGACCACTGCTTTTGATATTAGTGGCATACTTGAGAGTATTAGCTTCATTGCTCTCACGAAGAATCATTTCATCAAAGCCCAGAACTGCATTTATAGGAGTTCGAATCTCATGTGACATGTTTGCTAGGAAGTCAGTCTTAACCTGATTTGCATGCCAGGCCTCCTGTTTTGCCACCTCCAGCTCGTCGAGGGTGTTCATAAGCTTACGATAATCAGGAGTTTCGAGCGTGAAAAGAATAATCAGCAACGCAACTGGTATAAGACCATAGGTCAGATACATGTCCGAAAGGAAGAATGCCTGAAGGAACATTACAATAAAGACCACAAAAATAAATGTAACACTTGATATCCATTGTTTTTTCTCAAAGCATTCTCGATAACGAAAAATATGATAAAGCGCAGACATCATATAAAGTGCAGGAATAATATATCCTAAAATGTATACAGGTCCATGCTGATATAATCCATTTTCATCAAAATAAAATGCGAGTTTTGTAAATGGGTTAGTTAATCCATGTATTACATAGATAACAAATATTACCCTTCTCACCAAATCATATGTTTTATTCTTTACAACAACTTCTATGTAGCTGGTGATATAGCCTTCAAATCCCACTGCTGTAGCAGCTGCATTCATATAATATGCAGTATTCAGAATAAGGTTGATCAGATTAAATCTGGGATCTTCAAGTGAAAACGTAAAGGCCGTAGTCATATCCAGTATTTCAGCTATCAGAATATAAATCATAAGCCTGCTGAAGGCCTTGGCACTTCTTGTGGAGATGTCATAATTCGCATGAAAAAAGTAGATCATGACAAGCATTATCATCATACCCATTATTTCAAAATCTATGTTGTATTTCAGCATAAAACTGTCATCCCCTTTAACTATAACTCCAGGATTATAAAAGCTGCGAAGCACTATGTATATTTTAACATCAAATATGTGATAGTGCCACTTGATTTTTGTAGTGAAAGTATAAAGCTGAAAGTAAAAAGAGCTGCTCATAACAGAACTCTTCGCTCTGCTATGGGCAGCTCCTAGTGGACTATGTTATCCTTCAATAGCTATATATTGTTTTTCTGGAAGCTTTTCAGGTTCATTCTTCGGAATTATAAGTTTCAGAACTCCATCCTCATACTTTGCCTTAACATCTTCCTTTGTTACAGCCTCACCTACATAGAAGCTTCTCTGCATAGAACCTGAATAACGTTCCTGACGTATGACTCTTCCCTTTTTATCCTTCTTTTCCTTATCAAGTCCCTTGGAAGCACTCACCGAAAGATAACCATTTTCAAGCGCAAGCTTTATTTCGTCCTTTTTAAAACCTGGCAGATCAATATCCAGCTCGTACTTGTCATCATGTTCATGCACATCTGTCTTCATTACCTGTGCTGCTCTCTTCCCATACAGTTTTCGGTCAACATCTCCGAAATCCATCTTTGGGAAATCCATCCAATCATCCAATAAACTTTCTCCAAAAATACTTGGTAACAACATAAGTCATTCCTCCTTCTCAAGAAAAATATATTTAAATAAGTTTCATGAGCAAGGGAAGGAGTGTTTGGATTCTGTATCGGAATCTTCTCTGTTCCTTTGTTCTGATTATGTTATACCACTAATTACTAGCACTGTCAATAGGTGAGTGCTAATTTTTTTATGTATAGTTACTATTCACAGTTAACTCAAAAAGCATTCTTAAGTCCACATCGAATATGGCTTATTATTAAGCAAGCTTAAATAAGCCTAATATTCGATGTTCTATTGCCTCCTTCGGAGGCACTGAATCATACTTTTTGAGTTCCTGCTTCACAGGTATCATGAGATAAGTAAACAAAAAGTGCCTGCAAGCAGTCATTTTTGTTACTTATCTCATGAACTGTGAATAGTAACGTTGAAGCATATTTAAAAGAACTGGTACAGCAGATTGCTGATGAGAAAGGCTTTACAGTTCAAATGTTTGAATGTGGAGAATGCGACCATGTACATTGTTTTATTACTGCACCACCGAAGCTTTCTGTAACAGTCATCGTCAAGTACCTTAAAGGAATAACAGGAAGAAAGCTTTT
>JAILEL010000077.1 GCA_024687845.1 Eubacterium sp. | reverse complement strand
GATGTGCTACACTTCTTCATTCTGTAAAAGAAAGAAAGAGTATGCAGAGGATAATTCAGGTTCAGCTTTATTTTAGTCTGATACTTGTTTTTGCCATAGACTATCTGCTAGGTTTTAAAGGATGGTCCCTAGGTTACGCATTTCCTATAGCTCTAGTGGGCGTTGATCTGGCCATGGTTGTTCTGATGATAGTTAGAATTGATGGATGGCAGAGTTTCATTATGACTGAGATTGTAATATTTGTTTTCAGTATGATTCTGTTTGTGCTTAATATGATGGGCAAGATACATGGTTTCATTTTTGCTCTTATAGCAACAGTTATCACAGGACTGATCCTTGTAGGTACTATAATGTTCGGTCAGAAGATGATTTCAAATGAGATCAAAAGGCGTTTTATGATCTAATAAAATATAAAGGAGAAGGATATTGGCAGAGGAACTAAGCTTTAAAAGTAAGCTGGTAAGATATCTTGTTTCTGAATTTAATAGTAATAAAACACTGGCAGAGAGATTCACTTCAGGCTCATATGGCAAAAGTGATATGGATATAGAGTATAATTATCCGGACCATCTTGTGGCAGAGAGAATCCAAATGGAAAACTTTGAGATGGAGAAGCTTTCCTGGATTAATTCCACCAGTCCTTGGGTGATACTTCAGCTGCATGGTGGCGGTTATATTGGCGCCATGAGAAAGCAGTACAAGCTGATGGCTGGACTATATTCGGAAGTTGGTGGTGGAGCTACCGTAATAACTGTGGATTACAGAGTTGCGCCAGAGCATCCATTTCCAGCTGCCTTAGAGGACGCTATGGTTGCATACGAATGGATATTGGACCAGGGCTATACGCCTGATAAGGTTATATTTGCAGGAGATTCTGCTGGGGGAGGGCTTGCTATGGCCCTTTGTCATACGCTAAAATCTATGTGGAGAAGACTTCCGGCAGGAATAGTTGCCATGTCTCCATGGGCGGATCTTACAGCAAGCGGAAGCTCCTATAAGGAGAACTATGACATAGATCCGGTATTTGGAAATGAGCGCTCAGAACTCATTTTCGATAATCCATATATAGGAGACGCAAATCCAAAGGATCCGAGAATATCACCGGTCTTTGGTGACTTCACCGGATTTCCACCAATGCTTATTCAGGTGGGAACGGATGAGATGTTACTCAGCGATTCCATACTCGTGGCCGAGAAAGCGAAGAGTGCAGGTGTGAGGGTTCGATTTACAAAATACCAGGGAATGTTCCATGTATTCCAGATGGCAGGAACCATCATGCAGGAGTCGAAGCAGGCATGGGCAGAGGTAAAGAGATTTTTAGAAGAAATATAGGCTATAATATGTAAATTCAAGATTTGACATTTAGAATGTGATGAAGAATCTTATTGATTATATAGAAGTGTAGAAAAGAGGAGAAATTATGCAGAAGTTTTATTTGGAGAATATGTTTCTAAAGGTAACAATCAACCAGCAGGGTGCGGAGGTAGCTAAGATCCTGTCAAAGGAAAATGGAAATGATTATCTCTGGAATGCTGATGAAAAGTATTGGAAGAGAAGTGCGCCAGTGCTTTTCCCAATAGTAGGAAGTCTTAAGGATGGCAAGTATGTTGTCGATGGACAGGACTATCCAATGTCTCAGCATGGTTTTGCTAGAGATATGGATTTCAAGATGATCAAGCAGCCAGATGGAAAGAAGATAATCTTTAGACTTGAGTATAATGAGGAAACACTTAAGGTTTATCCATATAAGTTTGCTCTGGAAGTTGAGTATAATCTGGATAGATATAAGCTTACAACTACCTGGAGAGTGTCCAATCTTGATGATAAGGAGATTCATTTCCAGATAGGTGGACATCCGGCATTTATGTGTCCAATCAAGAAGGGCGATAAGCAGAGCGAATACTTCTTCAACTTTGATACAGATAAGGAACTGAGGTATGGACTTCTTAATGATAAGGGACTTCTGGAGTATGAAGGAAATGTTCTTGCGAATGATGGTGGACTTGTAAAGATTGATGAGCATATGTTTGATAAGGATGCGATGATATTTGAAGGTAACAAGGTTAATAAGGTAAGCATCTGTAAACCGGATGGAATGTCCTACTTATCAGTAGGATTTGATGCACCTCTTTTTGGAATCTGGTCACCAGCTGGAAAGGGAGCTCCATTTATCTGTATCGAGCCTTGGTATGGCCGCGCTGACAAGGCGAGCTTTTCAGGGGATATCACTGAAAGAGAATATGATAACAAACTGGCTGTTGGTGAGACATTTAAGGCTGAATATACTATTGAAATCGAAGTTTAGTTTACATAACTATGCATTGTGATTTACATAAAA
>JAILEL010000047.1 GCA_024687845.1 Eubacterium sp. | reverse complement strand
TTTACTGATCTCAGCCTCAGAAAGTGAATCTTTCTTAACAAAGTTCTCAATCTTTCTTTCCGTTTTTTCATTTACGAAAAGAAGATTATAAGACATAACCTCGCCATTCTTATATATTGTATCTACAGTAACAGCAAATATAATTTTTCCCATCTTAAGATCTGATACATTATAGTTATCTTCAAGAACCTTCGCATATTCATCACGGTACTTATCTTCATCTATGATCACCATAGTATTTACACAGCCAGAACGTTTGAAGCTGTTATCGAAAATCTTATGCATTCCGAAAACATTTGCGATGAATATGCCCAGCATCAGGGATGTGATCATAGTCAGGAAAGCAACTGCTATCGCTTCCTTCTTATTCTTCTTTAGGTTAAAAATAGATAATCTTAATATATTCATAGCTTTACCAACCCATCTCCTCCAAGAACTTCGATAGTTTTGCTCTTCGCTCTTTGATATCATCTTCGCCAAATGGCGGCATCTTGTAATCTCCAACTACTCCACCGTCTCTAAGGTAGAGAACTCGGGTTCCTCTGAGTGCTGTCTTCAGGTCATGTGTTACCATTACGATTGACTGACCATTCTTATGTACTTCTGTGAAGATATCCAGCACATCCTTACTGGAGGCTGAGTTAAGTGCTCCGGTGGGCTCATCCGCGAAAAGAATCTTTGGATCATTTATTATGGCCCTCACTATCCCAACACGCTGCGCCTCACCACCTGATAACTGGCTTGGATATTTCTTCCAGTCTTCTTCTGTAAGTCCAACTTTTTTCAGAAGATCTTTGGCTTTATTAACGAGTTCCGGTGAATTCTTCTGAACTATCAAAGCTCCTGTCAAAATGTTATCCAACACTGTCTGATTCTCCAGGAGATACACACTCTGAAATACAAATCCGCAGTTACCTCTTCTAAATACTGCAAGCTCATCATTTGAATAATCCTGAATCTCTGTATCTCCAAAGAAAACCTTTCCCATACTCGGCTTATCCATTCCAGAAAGTGCATAGAGGAGTGTTGACTTGCCAGAGCCCGAGGAACCCATTATAACTGTGAAGTCTCCTTCCATAATTTCCAGGTCCAGATTCTTGATAACGTGCTGCTGCACACCACCGTTTGAAAATGATTTACAAAGCTTTTCTGTTCTTAAAATCGTTGACGACATATTTTTCACCTTTCCTGTTACTATTCACAGGTATCATGAGATAAGTAAACAAAAAGTGCCTGCAAGCAGTCATTTTTGTTACTTATCTCATGTACTGTGAATAGTAACTATTTGTTTTATATTTTTTGCAGGAACATACATATAACGATAAATATTTAAAGGGGTGAAAAAGGTGCTGACTGAACGGAATTCTATTACTATTAGTGATGTTGCAGAAGCTTTGGGAATATCAAAAACCACCGTGTCAAGAGCTATATCTGGGAAGGGCAGGATAAGTGAGGAAACAAGGGAAAAGGTTATGGCCTATATAGAAGAGCATGATTATAGGCCGAATCCACTTGCAAAGGGTCTTGCAGATCAGAAAACATATAATATCTGCTGGGCTATGCCCGGGGACTCTTCGTTGGGAGAGCTTCCTTTCTTTCAAAGATGTATGATCGGTCTTGGCGAGGCGGCTACTGCATTTGATTATGATATTCTTATGGCGATTACTTATGAAGATAACATTTCACAGCTTAAAAGAATTGTTAGCAATAAAAAGGTTGATGGAGTAGTTTTGGGAAGAACTCTTGTAGATGATGAAAACGTAAGATTTCTTAAGCAGACAGGAATTCCATATGTCGTTATAGGAAGCACACCAGAGAAAAATGTGATCCAGATTGATAATGATCATATGAAAGCTTGTACTGAGCTGACAGCAATTCTTTTATTAAAAGGAATAAAAAGCTTTGCACTTATAGGCGGTGATGTCAATCATGTAGTTAATCAGACAAGATACAAAGGTTTTCTTCAGGCTCTTGATAATCAGGGGATGAAGGTGAATGAGGATACTATTTTTACAAACTGCATTACGGAGGTTGACATTGAACGAGCTGTTGAAGCTGCACTTAGCTATGGTGTTGAATGTATTATCTGTATGGATGATGGCATATGTAATGTAGCGCTTTCCAAGCTTCACAGGGATTCTATAAGGATTCCGGAAGATATTATGATAGCATCCTTCTATAATAGTTCAGTGCTTGAGAATCACCAGCCGGCTATTACAACGCTCAAATATGATCCAAAAGAGTTGGGATCTGTAGCGTTTAAGGTTTTGAAGGATGTTATAGAAGGAAATGAGGTTCAGAATAAGGTGCTTCTGGGCTATGAGGTTCTGATTAAAGGATCTACCAGATAATTATAAATTTAGATCTATTAGTGTATTAATTTTGCGAAACTTGAGAGCAATAAAAATAAGCATTTATTAGGAAAAATACATATAAGATTTTTAAGAAACATATAAATTTTATGAAAAAGTGATAAAAATGGGTTGACACACTAAAATGATTATGATAAATTATAAACATCGAACAACCGGTTGCGCAATGTTGCAACGTTTCAAGTTCAATATTGCGCAATGAAAAAAAGATTTATATTTAAATTTTTAGGAGGGCAATGGTTTATGAGAAAGAAGTTTATGGCGCTTGCACTTGCAACAGCTATGGTTGCTGGTGCTGTGACAGGATGTGGCAACAAGGAAGTATCTGATGATACAGCAGCAACTGATAGCAGCAGTTCATCAGATACAGCTGATACGGCGGATACAGCTGACACAGCAGATTCTGCAGATACAGCAGATTCATCAAGTGGTTCAGCTTCAGATCCTATTCAATCGCTTATAGATAGTACAGAAGGTACTGTAGATCTTACAGTATGGGCTTCTGAAGAAGATCAGGAATTCACTCAGAAGGTTATTGATGATTTCAAAGCAGAATATAAAGATGTGGACTTCAATATTACACTTGGTGCTGAGTCAGAATCAACTTGTAAAGATACAGTTCTTTCAGACGTTGAGGCAGCAGCAGATGTATATACATTTGCACATGATCAGATAAATGATCTTGTTAATGCTGGTGCTCTTCAGGAGGTTGTAAGTACATACACCTTTGATGTTAAGAGCGAAAACATTGCAAGTAGTGTTGAAGCTGCTACAGTAAACGGAAAGCTTTATGCTTATCCAATGACAGCAGATAACGGATACTTCATGTTCTACGACAGTTCAGTTATTTCAGATCCTTCATCACTTGAGAAAATGATTGAAGATGCTGAGAAGGCTGGAAAGAAGATTGCAATCCAGTTCAATAATGGATGGTATCTCTATAGCTTCTTTAAGGCTAATGGTCTTGATGCAACACTTAATGATGATGGTCAGACAAATTCTTGTACATGGAATCAGGCTGGTGGAACAGATGTATGTCAGGCAATACTTGATGTTATAGGCACTGGTACAGTAGTTAATATGGATGATGGTACAACCGTTACAGGAATCCAGGATGGTTCAGTATGTGCAGCAGTAAATGGTATCTGGAATGCTCAGGTTGCACAGGATGCATGGGGTGAAAATTATCAGGCTGCTAAACTTCCTACAATGAAGATTGCTGGAGCAGATAAACAGCTTTATTCATATTCAGGATTTAAGTTAGTAGGTGTAAATCAGCACTCAAAGCAGATCGGATGGTCTATGCTTCTTGCTGAATACCTCACAAATGAAGCAACTCAGACTGCAAGATTTGAAGCAAGAAATCTTGGACCTTCAAATACAAATGCGGCAAGCTCAGATGCTGTTAAGAATGATAAGGCCATTGCTGCACTTGCAGCTCAGGCTGAGTTCTCAACTCCTCAGGTTATCGGTGGAAATTACTGGAGTCCTGCAGAATCTCTCGGACAGATTCTTGCTGATGGAAATTCTGAGAATAAGGATCTTCAGGAAATTCTTGATACTGCTGTAGAAGGAATTACAGCACCAGTAGAGTAGAATTTTGGCAGATACTTGGCTGACAAAAATATAAGATTTACTATCTGGCCCCATATCGTAGGGTATGGGGCTATTTTTCTAAACATTTTGAGCTAATTTTGACTGTAAATTATATAAAAAAACTGTTTTATTATCCGAAAATCTTTAGGAAGGAGTGAAAAAAATTGGCTAACAAAAGTGATAAAAATGCACCTAAACTGAAGAAAAACACTGCGCTTAGTACTGTTGCCGATTATTTCAAGGAATTTGGTACAGCAGTATCTAAAGGATCTTTAGGCGTTAAGATTTCACTTCTATTAATGGGTGCTGGTTATCTGTTTAATGGTCAGTTCATTAAAGGTCTCCTGGTATTCCTTGTTGAAGCGGCATTTATCGTTATGCTCATCAAAGCCGGTGTTCCGTTTTTATCAAAATTCAGTACACTTGGTACAGTTAAGAGGGAACAGGTGTTTGATCCTCTGACTATGCAGAATACTGTAAATGATTATGATAATTCATTTATGATTCTTCTTGGATCAGTGGTAGTTCTTTTTACAATTTTCTTGTTCATACTGTTTTATATTGCAAATATAAAAAATATATACAAACTTGAAATAAATATTTCAAAAGGCAGGAAAGTGAATTCATTTAAAGATGATATTCTTGAAATGTTTGCTTCCAAATACCATATTACGCTTCTTACATTACCGATTCTTGGAATTATTCTCATGAATATTATTCCGATACTTATTCTGATTGCAGTTGCATTTACGAATTATGATCAGAATCATATGCCACCAAATGAACTGTTTACATGGGTTGGATTCTCAAACTTTGTTAAGCTGTTCAGTGGAACTGTAACGTCAAGCTTTGGCTATGCATTCAGAAAAATACTTGGTTGGACTATTGTTTGGGCTGTATTTGCAACCTTTACTACATTTATAGGTGGCGTTCTGCTTGCAAGACTCATCAACTCAAAACTGGTTGTAGCTCCAAAGTTCTGGAGAACTCTTTTTATAATCGCGATTGCTATTCCTCAGTTTGTTACACTTCTTTTAGTTAGAAACTTTTTTGCTGATGCAGGTATAGTAAATGCTATTTGCTCCAATATCGGAATTACATCTCTTCTTCAGAATATGGGACTTGTTCACGGACAATACATTCCATTTCTTACAGATCCTAAATGGGCTAAATTCATGATCATCATGATTAATATCTGGTGTGGAGTGCCTTATCAGATGTTGATCTCTACAGGTGTTCTTATGAATATTCCTTCGGATCAGATAGAGGCTGCTAAGATAGATGGTGCTAATTCATTCCAGATTTTTATGAATGTTACAATGCCATATATTCTGTTTATTCAGGGACCTGCACTTATAACTGATTTTGTTAGAAACATAAATAACTTCAATGTTATTTACCTTTTAACACAAGATGTTTATGTAACAAAGGATCAGCTTCTTGCTAATTCTCATGGTAAAGAGGTAGACCTTCTCGTGACCTGGCTATTCAGACTTACAAATGAATACTATGATTATAAGATGGCATCTGTTATTGGTATCATAGTGTTTATTATCTGCGCTCTGTTTACAATCATTACATTTAGAAGAATGATGTCTGGTGGAAGAGAGGAGGTATATCAATAATGAAAGCAAAACGAATTACAGGAAGAATAGTTTTTCATATATTGCTTATAATACTCTCAGCCATATGGTTGCTTCCAATTCTCTGGCTTGTGGTATCTGCATTTAATGCTTATCCAGGAATAAATATATCTCATTTCTTCCCTGAACAGTGGACGTTTAAAAACTTCTTTACGATTCTTTTTAAGCCGGATTCAGTTGTAAAATATATGGTCTGGTTTAAGAATACATTTATTATCGCAACATTTACATGTATTATATCTACTATTTTTGTATTCATGGTTGCATACGCTTTTAGTTGTATGAGATTTAGAGGACGTCAGGGCTTTATGACTCTGTCTCTTATTCTCAACATGTTTCCTGGAGTGCTTTCGATGATAGCTATCTATTTCGTTTTGAAATCAGTTGGTCTCACAAACAGCCATCTGGGAATGATCATTGTTTATTCAGCTGGATCCGGACTTGGATACCTGATTATGAAGGGTTATATGGACACAATTTCGGCATCACTTCGAGAGGCTGCAAAGCTGGAGGGGGCAAACGAATTCCAGACAATGATTCATGTAATTATCCCAATCTGTAAACCTATTTTAGTTTATCAGGTTATAAGCTCTTTTCTGATTCCATGGGGGGATTTTGTACTCGCAAAGCTTATGCTTAATTCAGGTCTTTCAAAGGATTGGACTGTAGCTATCGGACTATATAATATGCTTGATAAGGCACTTATCAATAAATACTTCTCAATATTCTGTGCAGGTGGACTTCTTATATCAATACCTATTTCAATCCTGTTTGTAATTATGCAGAAGTACTATGTTGAAGGAGTTGCCGGTGGATCGACGAAAGGTTAAATAAAATGAAAGATACGTTTGTTTTAAATATTATACATCGTCCTGAAATGGTTCCTGAATATGCAGAGAAGGTAACCGGACAGGGCAAGGCTGAAGATATAGGAAGAAAGTCACTTCTGACTGAGTCTCTTGATATCTTCAGATTTCAGCAGGACACAGCTCATAAGAATGGACTTAAAACAACAATTCAGATGACATATGCAAGTCTTTTTAATGATGAGGCAGTTTCAATAGCTAAAGAGCATCATGACCAATATGGAGATGAGATAGCTCTTTCACTTCTTGGACTTCCTTGTAAAGAATTCAGAGAAAAATACAAAACCAAAGATTTCTGCATCTGGATGTTTTCTATGGAAGATAAAAAAGCTATAGTAGATGATGTTTTTGGAAAGTTTCACGAGAAATTTGGCTTTTATCCACAGTCCACTGGTTCCTATTATATGGATGCGGATCTGATTAATTATATTAAAGAGACATATCCATCTGTAAAATGTGCCGTTGCAACCTGCTGGGAAGAAGGACCTAAAGCTTATCATACCTGTAATAATTCATGGTACACGTTTATGGATGGAGGCCCATGGAATCCATGGATTCCTTCAAAAGCTAATACACATGCTCCGGCTGCAAATGAAGCGGAGGATAGTGGCATTGTTGCTATTCCGCATCTTTCCAGAGACCTTCTGGCCTGCTATGACGGAAATGGCTCTAATTTTGGTACACATCCGCAGAATGTTCTTCGTGGAATGATATATGACAGCAAAACCTGGGAGTATCCATATCTATATAACCTTGTGGATCAGTACAGGCATCTTGCAAAATACAATAATGGTTATTCTTATAATATGATGTTTGTAGGTCCGGGCTGGCTCAATAAGATGGGACGCTGGGAAGCACCATATGAACTCCTAAAGAAATCTTATGAAGATGGAATGGCATACTATGGTGAGCTGAAAAAAAAGGGCGAACTGCAGGATATGACCATGGCAGAGTTTGCTACATTTTATAGAGAAAATAAGACTTATACAGAGCCGGAGTGCGCACTTTGGAAGGATATTCTATATGGCTCAGATAAACAACTGTTCTGGTATACAGATCCCTTTATGCGAGTTTGTGTAAATATGGATCAGGGTGGAGCGATTGTAGACCTTAGACCGTATGCTGCAAAGCTTGAATGGCCCGTTGGTATAGGAACACCACATATTACAGACGCATCCTACCCGTTTTTGATTCAGGAAAAATATAGAGCAGGGTATTTTACTCATTATGCTGGTGAAGGAACTATCAGAAGTGCAAAAGTTAGTTATAATGGAGAAGAAGTGGACCTTGCACTTTGCAGAACTCATGCGACCTTTAGTCAGAAGAATAAGGCAAGAGTTTTGACACTTGATCCTGTAGAAATTGAATTCTATGATCTTAAGATCAAACTGCAGACTGTGATTACATTTGAAGAAGGATCATCAGATATACGCATTGATAGAAATATTCTTGAAATGAGTAATCCTGATGCAGAGGTAACTATAAATGAATATATGGTTGCCTGCTATGGAACAACTGAGTATTCTGAGGATATGACTGGTATAAAACTTACTACTGGAAGTGATGGCAGATACGAGAAAATAGATTACGAATATAAATGCCGCGAAGCTTCAGTAGAGGGCGGAAAAATATCAGAGGCTATAATTCCAAAGATTAAAACTAAAGTTGTATTAACAACAGATTCGGATGAAGGACAGAGTTACATAAAGGAAGGTTATGCATTTTCTCCAATGTTCACTCTTGGCTTCCAGAAAAAAATTCATGAAAAGGAGGTAGTATCAACATGGCTCAGGCTGGAAAGGGCAAATTAAATTACAGATGTCCAATGTGTTTTATGAGAGATCTTGATATAGATATGTTCTTTGATAAGGATAAAAAAGAATATTACTGCCTCAGATGTCAATATACAGGCGATGAAAAAGATATACTTGAAAAAAATGAACTTATCAGAATAAAATATCGTAGTATGTATGACAGAATTACGGATTTTGATTAATTGCTGAAGCTTCTTATATAAATATATGAGAAAGTCTGGTGATTATTTCTATCCTGTTATGTTTGGATTATATTTTTGATGGATATAGGGTGAGATTTTATCTCACCCTTTTTAAGAATAGAGGATTAAATGAATATGGTTAATATAAGAAGTGATTTAAATGGTAATGTTTTTATAAAAGGTGTAGATATTTCTACATTAATAGAAGAAGAGCAATGTGGTGCGAAATATTATGATAATGGAGTAGAGGGAGATGCCCTCGAGATTCTTAATCGGTATGGTGCGAATTATGTAAGGCTTAGATTATGGAATGATCCATATTCTGAAGATGGGAAACCTTATGGGGCAGGTACCAATGATATTAAGAAGACTATAGAACTATCAAGGCGCGCAATAAAACTGGGCATGGGAGTTCTTCTTGATCTGCATTACAGTGATTTCTGGGCAGATCCCGGTAAGCAGATTGTACCCAAGGTGTGGAGATCATATTCAGTTGATGAACTTGAAAGTACCATATATGAATTTACCAGAGAATGTTTGCTTAAGCTGAAGGAAGAAAATGTCCTTCCGACGATGATTCAGATTGGAAATGAAATAACGAATGGGCTTTTATGGCCGACTGGAAAAAAGCCGGAGTTTGATAATATTGCAAGATATGTAAGCGCGGGAATAAAAGCAGCAAAGGAAATAGCACCTGAAGCCGAGATTATGATACATCTTGATAATGGTGGATTTAATTCAATGTATGTTGAGTGGTTCGATAATTATGTTAAAAGAGGGGAAGATTTTGATATTATCGGACTTTCGTATTATCCATTCTGGCATGGTACATTGGAAGAGCTATCATTTAATATGGAAGATATGGCTAGAAGATATGGTAAGAAGATTGCTATTGCTGAAGTATCTATGGGATTTTCGATGGAGGACTATAGAATATACGAAGTTCCTGATGATGTGATAAAAAGAATAAGTAAGGAAATGTCAGGAAATGAAATAGACAGGGATGCATTTCTTTCATATTATAATCTGAAAAATAGCGTTGATGATAATACACAAATACAAAATGATAATATAATGTTAGAAAATATACAAAAGTGGATTAATGAGAATCTTATAGGAAAAGCAACAAGAGAGAACCTTATTGATAAAATTCCTTATCCTATGACTCCTCAGGGGCAGAGTGACTTTATGAAGGATATAATGAAAAGGGTTGATGCTGTGGAAGGTGGAATGGGATTCTTCTATTGGGAACCTGCATGGATACCAGTACCTGGATGTGGTTGGGCTACAAAGGAAGCTCTTGAATATACAGGAGAAAAAGGTCTGGGTGGAAATGAATGGGCGAATCAGGCGCTTTTTGATTATAATGGAAATGTACTGCCAGCATTAGAGACTATAAGAGATTATTAATATATAAGATAATTTAAGCCAGCTAAAGCGATTATATATCGTTATAGCTGGTTATATGCTATAAAGCTATATAATGATGTGGGTGTCAAAAGTACCTTTTGACACCATATGACATAAAACAAATATTATGTAAATGGATAAAATACACAAAAGAACTGTCAAAAATGGGCATAAAAATGAAAAAGTGACAGTATGAAAAAAAAATTAAAAATAGTGTTGACATTATAGTTTTAAAGTAGTATTATGAACAAGCTGTCGCTGATACAGATAAAACAAACGACTTGAGAGAGAGCGAACAAACCCTTATAAATAGTGGGTTTACAGCGAATTGATCTTTAATAACTTAATAATGATGACAACCCCGAAAATTCTTTTAAGACAGTTTGACATGAGTCAGACAAAAGAATATTCGGAATTGAACGAATCCAAACAAGAACAGTAAATTGGAATTGGAA
>JAILEL010000042.1 GCA_024687845.1 Eubacterium sp. | reverse complement strand
TAACTGGACTAAAAACTATGGGAAGAATTCAGGTATGAGCAGATCAGAAACAAGAGCTGCAAGAAAGCTTAAAACCCCTGACGAGATAATGAAGCTCTCCAATGACAGATGCATTGTTTATATGAATAACGAATATGCTTCTGAGGATTATAAGACAGATATAACGATGCACCGTTTTTATCAGTATATCTCAGATGGTGAAAATACAGAAAAGAACATGTATGAATGGGGAACCATGGAACATGCAGTAGGAGAAATAACACTCATGAGCAGTGGTTACAGTGGACGGCTTGATTCACTTCCCAAAACAGATGAAAAGTGGGTAATGCTTGATGATGAAGATATTGAAAAAATGTTAAAGGGATGCAGAATCAGAAAATAAAATGAAAGAAAGAGGTATAAAAATAAATTATGAGAACAGAAATTATAAAAAGAGAAAACAGTATGCTGGTAATGATGAAGTTCATAAGGGCAGCAGTTCTGATCTATACAGTACTTATGTGCTTCATGTATTCAGGTGAAATTAATACAGGACATGTCGGTTTCGGTACCGGATGCAGACAGGCTTCTTATGTCAGCACAGTATATGCCAAGAAGGATGATCCTGACGGCGGAGGAACTGACAGCAGCGGAGTATCAGAGCTTGACAGTGCAAAAACAAGAACAGACGGACTCGTAGTCTGGTTCTGTCACTGGATAGGCGGCGTTGTTGCAGTGATAGCATTCATAGTATTTCTCTTCATGGCAGGAACACATCAGACAGAACAGAGGAATACAGCACTTGTTGTAATGATAATGGGAATAGCGGTGTATTTTGCACCTTCAATAGTGAACTATGTTCTTGGAAAGAGTATATTCTAAACTCGATTAATATGTTAATATAATGATATAATTAGAGCTATAGATATAATAGCTGACAAGAATAAAACTTTGGAGGTACTTGAAAAATGAGAGAAAAAATGAAGTATTCCAAAATAATTCAGTCTATATGTATGATTATATTGGCATTAATTATTAGTGGAATGATAATTAGTTTTGATGGAGTTTATACATCTGCTGCCGGAAATAAGATTTACTATCCTGATGGCAAGGATACTGCTACTACTCCGCAGCAGAAACCTGAAGAGGGACACGTATTTGTTGAGGTTCAGGGAAGCTATGCCGAGGACACTATCCAGCAAATAGTGGATAGGGTAAATGAGATAAGGAAGGAAGCTTGTGATAAGGGGTTACCTCGTCCACGTTTTAGTGTAAGCAAAGAAATAGTTAATTTATCTCCTTCGGATTATAAACCGGTTGTATGGTCTAGTGACCTTCAGGGAGCTGCTCAAATAAGGGCTGCAGAAATAAATGTATTCTGGAACCATGCTCGCCCTTGTGGAAGTTATGCACCTGATTCGATTCCGTTTAAATCCGAAAAGAATGATGCAGACAGTAGATATGAAAATATTGCACTTATCGGTTATAAAACAAATGTTTTGGATGCTATCGATCTCTGGTATGAAGAGATGGAAGCTTATGAAAACCTATATGGTCTCGCTCAGTATAATAGCGGTCATTATTTAGCTATGATCGATCCAAGGGTTGAATGTATTGGAATTGCGACTATTAATGGATTTACAGCCGGAGAGTTTGGATGCAAACTGGAAGAAAATATTAGAAGCGATGATGTTTCTATAAAGGGTGATATAGTACAGTTGGTTGACGTGAAAGATGAACTCTTGCAGGATTATTGCTTAATAAATGGAACTAATATTGTTGAAGCACTCAGAGGCACAGTAGGTACACAGTTCAAAAACGACATATATTGTAAGATTGGAAACTATTTAACCTATGAAGGTAGCCTCTATTATAAAGTTTATAGTGGGGTGTCACTTTTCTCAGAGAACACAAAAATTCTGAGTATTGACAGTGCTGGCACTATGAATGCATTGGCTAATGGCAGCACATATATAGATATGAACTCTGCAAATATAACCTCCAAGGTTAATGTAAATGTAGTTGCAATCGATACAGTGAAACCTCTGGCTGATATTACGGTTCCATCAGGTATATCACCATATTCGAAACTACCTAAGACAGTATCTGTAGTATGGTCAGACGGTATAATAACAGATGAAGAAGTAGTCTGGACAGAGACAGAAAATGAAACATATAAAAATAGGAAAGGTGGCACATTTACTGTAGAAGGAAGTGTAACGAAGTATGGTAAAAATGTAATTCAGAAAGTCGTTGTGAATCCGGCTACGGTTTCTTCCATTACAGAACCAGACGAAATAACTACAAAATGCTGTCAGAAACCGGCATTTCCTAAAACGCTCAAGGTAAAGTGGTCTAATGGGGACGTCACAGATGAAACAGTAACGTGGGATAGTCCGCAAAAGGCTGATTATAATAATATAAATGGTGGAACATTTAAGGTGTCTGGTTCAGTTCAGGGAAAGAATGTTTCAATTGAATATAAAGTTATTCCACCAGTTTCGGTAAATGTTACTGTAATACTTCAAAAGGATAAATATAAATATAATGGAGATGTCATTACTCCGAAGATTTCAGTATATATAGATGGAAGAAAAGCAGATGTAGAGAGTTATACTGTAAAATATTCTGATGGCAGAAAAAATGTAGGAAAATATACAGTTAATGTAACGTTAAAACCAAATAGTGGTTACAAAGGAAGTGGAAAAGGAACATTTATCATTCAGCCAAAAGGTACGAGAATAAATAAGCTTAAAACTACAAAGAAAAATATTAAGGTATCATGGAAGAATAGTAACCAAGTGACAGGTTATGAAGTACAATATAGTTTAAAAAAATCATTTTCTTCAAATGTTAAAAAGAAAACAATTAAGGGAGCAAAGAAAAATAGCATTTTCATTAGTAAGCTTAAATCTAATAAAAAATACTATGTGCGCATCAGAACCTATAAAACTGTAAATGGTAATAAGTATTACTCTTCATGGTCTAAAGTTAAAGCTATAAAAGTTAAGTAGTTATTATTCATTAGTTGTTACATAAGTGAAAATTTAATCAGCATCAAAGCAAGAGTTGGCACAAGATTTAATATAAAATAATACGGGATTTGAAATACGACAAAAGACGTCTATAAGTTCATTTATAGGCGTCTTTTTACGTGGAAAGGAGGTGGCTGAATGCTCACAGAAATACTATCTGCTGCGCTTACATTTTTCTGTACCAAAATGAATATATTTCTTACCATGCTCACAACTGACTTAACTAAATATAACAGTGGTACTATATGGAATTCCATGATGAATGTCCATACCATACTTCTTACTATAGCGGTGACTATAGCTGATATGTTCATATGGGTGGAGCTTATCGAAACAACGACTAGATGGATTGAAGTTAGAAAAACATCTATGCTGATATTTTTCCTTATTCAGATAGTAGCGGTTAATGCTGTCATTTATCACAGTAAGAACATACTGCTAACAGTTTATTCTATTATTCTTGGAGTGATCAAGTCTGTTATGACTACCACTGGAATGATGACTACAAGCGGGGATGTTTTTTTCAATGTCACAGTTCCGCAGGAATTATACGATGCAGTAAATACACTGAAGATTACGGATGCTATTGCAGTATTCATTGTGATAATAATTATATCGCTATGGATATGTGTTTCTACAATAAGTGTTGTATTAATTGTATATGTCAGACTGTTTAACCTATATCTTCTTTTTACAATATCACCACTTGCATTTGCATGTGCTATGAGCAGAAGGACAAGATTCATATTTGGTAATTTTCTGAAATCATTTTTCTCGGTTTGTATAGAAGCGATAGTTCTGGTTCTGACAATGTATATATTTAAGAACCTTCTTGAACAGGGCATAAATGTTGACCTAAATTCGACTTCGGAAAATCCAAAGGTTTTTCAGTTTATAACTGATACAACCATGACTCTTGGAGGACTAGGTTCATTTGTTACAGCAAAGGATATTTTCCTGAAAAATAATCATGCAGATGTACTTGTTGTAATAACGTATCTTCTTGAAATGTCATTTCTGTTTGCAATAATGCTGGGAATGGTAAAAGGTGCGGAAAGGATAGTAAATAAGGTGTTTGGTATATAACCAAATATTTAATTGATCAGTATAAAAAAACTTTTATAAAGAAGTATCTATTCATAAGGAGAAGAAAAATGAGAGCGATAGAAATAAATCAGGAAATGAGTGGCATAAAAGAAAAGTTCTATGGACTTGAGATATCACAGATATTTTATATAGCAGTAGGTGGCGGACTGTCACTGCTTCTTAACTTTAAGCTGCCGGAAATGCTCGGTTCAGTAAGAGGAATCCTTTCTTCATTTGTCGCAGTACCATTTGTACTTATTGCTATAAAGGATTTTTATGGACTCAGAGGTTCAAAGCTGGCGTATATGTTCGTTATTTCACTTTTAAATAATCGTCCGCTCGGTTTTAAAAGTGAAAGTGTATGGGAAGGGGTGAAGAGAAAATGCTAATGGCAAGAAAGAGAAACTATCTCAGAAGCAGATCAATAATAAAGACTATCCAGCAGGCTATTCCTACTTTCAGAACTTATGAAAATGGGATGTTTGAATTTAAGGATAACATATTTTCAGCTACGTATAAGATAAAAGATGTGGATTTTTCCTCCGGTTCTGAAGAAGACCAGGAGGATTTTTTCATATCATGGTCGGATATCCTTAATTCACTTGACAGCAGACAGACATCTTATAAGCT
>JAILEL010000040.1 GCA_024687845.1 Eubacterium sp. | reverse complement strand
GCCGCCTCAACCTTCTTGACTGGTAAAACACCAAATGTTCCTGCAAATAACATAAATGCAAGAAGCAAGCTTAACATCTTTCTTTTGAATTTTTTCTTTTCCATCTCTTTTTCTCCCTTTCTATTATTATTTTATACTTATTTAGTCTTAACCGTTCTATATAAGTAATATGAAACTATTTATATTAAAGCACATACTCCCCATAAAAATCTAAGGGGTATTGAGATTATCCGGCCTATTTCTTCAGATATGATGATGAAACCGGAAATTCAAAATAAGTATCTGGATATGGCTCATTTTCCAAAGAGAAATGCCACCATTCACAATCGATTGGTACAAATCCGTTACGTACCATGACATTCTGAAGAAGCATCCTGTTTTCATATTGTTCTTCTGTCACTTCCTTGCTATCCGGATGTGACATTTCACTGAAGAGCACAAGGCTCTTCATAACCATCAATACGCTCTCCTATGAAATTATATGTTGAAAAATAACGAATCTCCTGAACTATGTGTGGTACATAATCTGACAAAAGAACAAAACCTGAAGGATCCATCTCCAAATCTATTTTGCTGTTATTTAGCATATCCCATCTCCGCTTTTTTCTATATTCATAATTTGTATGAACCGATTGCCAAATACAACATACATTTTAACACCATATTAAAAATTCTTCTATACCCTACTTAAACAATTCAGCTCTTAAAAGATATATAAACGAATTAAAAAAAACAAGCACCCCTGTTTTATATTTCAGGAATGCCTGCTTCACAGGTACGATAAGAATTATGCATAAGTGGTCTTAACCTGCAAGCAGTCACATCCACTTATGCATAATTCTTATCAACCGTGAATAGTGACGTACCTTTAATTACATTGTCGATATCCTTGGAGTTATATCTTCAAGTACATCCAGCAGGATTCGTACTGTATCAAGCGATGTGAAGATTGTTACCCCATTCATTATAGCACATCTTCTAATCTCGGCACCGTCCTGATAATGTATTCCAGAAAGGATAGCTCTTGTATTGATGATGTAGCTTACGTAGCCAGCCTCGATAGAGCGAAGAACTTCGTCACTTCCATCGCTGAGTTTTCCTCTGATTCTGGTTCTGATTCCATGCTCTTTAAGGAATTCACCAGTTCCAACGGTTGCCTCAATATTGAAACCAAGCTCGTAGAATCTTCTTACAAGTGGAAGCGCTTCTTCCTTATCCTCATCCGCAAGCGTAACCATTACGGTTCCATACTCTTTCATCTTAATTCCACTTGCCTGAAGTGCCTTGTAAAATGCCCTCTTAAGGCTTCTGTCATATCCTATTGCTTCACCAGTTGACTTCATTTCTGGAGAAAGGTATGGATCCATTCCATTCAGCTTTGCAAAAGAGAAGGCCGGTGTTTTTACATACCATTTCTTGCCTGGAAGCTTCTTATCTTTTTCCGTAGTTAATGTAGTTTTACTACTATCATTTATATTACTTGCATTGTTGTTATTGATTAAGCTTGTTGGTTTTTCTGCGTGAGTAGGATGCAGCTTCTCGCCACCTTCCTCTGCTACTCCAACATATCCCTGCTCACTCAGGCTGCGTCCGAGCATAGCCTTCGTTGCAATGTCAACAAGTGAATATCCGGTTGACTTGGAAAGAAATGGAACGCTTCTTGAAGCTCTTGGATTCACTTCTATGATATAAACATTGTCTTCCTTATCAACGATAAACTGAATGTTATAAAGTCCAACAATTCCGATTCCAAGTCCCAGCTTCTTAGTATAGTCTGCGATAGTATCCTTAACCTTATCGGATATAGAATATGGTGGATATACGCTGGTACTGTCTCCTGAATGTACTCCAGTTCTTTCAACCAGTTCCATGATTCCAGGGAGAAATACATCTGTTCCATCACAGATTGCATCAACCTCAACCTCTTTACCAACAATATATTTATCAACAAGAACAGGTCTGTCTTCGTCCACCTCAACAGCAGTTCTGAGATAATGGCGGAGCATCTCTTCGTTAGCAACTATTTCCATTGCACGCCCACCAAGTACAAAGCTTGGACGTACCAAAACAGGATATCCTATCTTTTCAGCAGCTTTTACACCGCTTTCAATATCTGTAACGGCAACTCCCTTTGGATGAGGGATATCAAGACTCTCGATTACATTTTCAAATGCATCTCTATCCTCTGCACGGAATATAGCATCGCAATCTGTTCCGATTATCTTCACGCCTCTCTTCTTAAGAGGTTCAGCAAGATTGACCGCAGTCTGTCCACCAAGAGATGTAACCACACCCTCTGGTTTCTCCAGATCTATTATATTCATTATATCTTCAACTGTGAGTGGCTCAAAGTAGAGCTTATCAGCAGTAGTATAATCTGTTGAAACTGTCTCAGGGTTGTTGTTAATAACAATCGCTTCGTAACCCATCTCATGTATCGTTCTTACAGCATGAACTGTTGAATAGTCAAACTCTACACCCTGTCCGATACGGATTGGACCGGAACCGAGAAC
>JAILEL010000016.1 GCA_024687845.1 Eubacterium sp. | reverse complement strand
TGAGACTAATTCTTTGGTTACAACACAGAAAGAGGATAAAGTAATTTAAGTGATTTTGGACAAAGTAGAACATCAGAATAAAAAATCAATTAACAGAAACATATCATATAATGCTATTCTTAGTATTATATCATATGTTTTTTCTGCGTTTATGGTTCTGTATGTCAGTAGGGTACTGAGACCGGAAATCTATGGAAGAGTCAGCTTTGCAGGTTCTGTTGTAAGCTGGTTTTTGATTTTTTCGAATATGGGAATTCCAATATATGCGCTTAGAGAATGTGCTGGTTGTGGAGATGATAGGAAAAGATTGAGTCAGGTTTTTTCAGAACTTTTTTCATTTGAAATTATTCTTTCAGTTATCAGTTTTCTTATCTTAGTGCTTTCATGTTTTTTAGTTCCAGCCTTTCAGCCCGGTAGAAGTATTATTATCATACTTGGGTCAAATCTTCTTCTTCAGGCTATAGGTTGCGACTGGTTTTATAAAAGTCAGGAGGAATTTAAATATTTAGCCATAACATCTTTTGTGATAAAAATTCTGGCTGTTACAGGGATGCTTATCTTTGTAAAAAAACCGGAAGATGTAAATATTTATGCACTGTTTTCAGTCATTTCCGCAGGTGGTATTGGAGTTTGTAATTTCCTTAGACTTAAGAGATTTGTAGATATAAGACCGGTTTTAAAACCAACCGAGCTATTACGACATATTAAACCGATACTTATTTTTTTCTTCATGTCGTGCGCTACAACAGTTTATGGAAATATAGATGTTATTATGCTGGGATTTATGAAACCGGAAATGAGTGTGGGAATTTATGGTCTTGTTTCCAAATCAAAAATGCTTCTTGCATTTTTGGGAGGAGTAATCTGGACAGCTGCACTTCCCAAAACAAAAAGAGAATGGGAGAAAGGTCAGTTTATTAGATTTCAGGCTCTTGTCAGTAAATCAATATCACTTGTATCGGTTTTTAATATTTCACTTATGGCATTCTGCTTTTTATATGCTAAGGAACTTATTCTTTTCATGGGAGGAAATGAATACCTCGGAGGAGTAACAGCATTTCGTATCACTGTTCTTTCACTTTCTTTTATAGGTCTTAGTAATATTTTAGGTGGTCAGATTCTGATTCCGACTGGAAATGAAAAGCTTCTGATGTTAGCTGAAGTAATTGGAGCGATTACGAATTTTATTCTGAATCTTATTTTTATCCCGCTTTTTTCAATAGAAGGCGCAGCGATTACTACCTTTATTGCAGAACTTGTCGTATGGGGCATCTGCTATTATTTCTGCATTAAAAATTTGAAAGATGTTAATTATTTAAAACATAAGAGAGAGTTGTTTCCGAATCCGGTTATCATTCCGGCTGTCATTATTTCGCTAATAGTTTCATATGTTTTTTCACTTGTTGTATATAAGCCTGAAGACGGTTTTAGTTCTATAATATATATGTTAAGACTTTTTTTATGCATGGGATTGGTAGGTATCATATACTATGTCTGTTTTATATTTATGGCCGGGATTTTTAATGAACGAACGGCCAGAAGAGTTCTTAGGATAATTAAACTTAAGCTGGAATGGATATGCTATAAAATTGAGGGAAGAAATTTTTCAAATGATTCCTCTGCAGTTTATTGTCCCTGCTGTAATATGCATTTCAAAGGATTTATAGATGGAGGCTTTGATCAGAAACCAGAGTTATACAATGTAGAAAAATATAAAGAGATAGATCAGCACGTGATTTGTCCTTTGTGTGGTTCGCTTCCACGTCACAGGATTCTTGTTTCATGGATGAAAGAGCATATTGAAGAAATACGTGGAAAAGAAATACTCTTGTTTGCACAGGAAAAGGCCGTAAGAACCTGGCTTGATAGAAATAAAATCAGTTATATGACAGCAGATCTTTATAATGAGGCCGATATGAGAATCAATCTGATGAATACAGGCCTTCGTGATAATTCTGCAGAAATAATAATCTGTAATCATGTACTGGAGCATGTTTCTTCTTATGAAAAGGCACTGATTGAATTGCATAGGATTCTGGCAGATAATGGAATGCTTATTCTTTCATTTCCGGTTGATAATAATTTGGAGACTGTATTTGAGGGTCCCAAAGATGAATATTTAGATGAAAAAGAAAAAATCCAATTGTTTGGCCAAAGCGACCATCTTCGAGTTTTCGGCAGAGATTCAGAAGAGCTTTTGAGAAACTATGGCTTTAAGGTCGAGGTTATAAGGGGAGAAAGTTTTGATGATACGATAAGGACTGTTACAGGACCTGCTGACTATGATGTGAATTTCTTGTACATGCTTGTTGCTGAAAATATATAATTTTGTTACAATTATTCAGTTAAGGACTAAAATTGGTTTTGATAGGGAGAATAATAATTATTATGAAATATACCAAAGAGTATTATGATGCTATTGAAAGGGTTATAAAAAATGTTCCCAATGTTGAACAACTAAAAAATAAGTCTATAGTTGTTACTGGAGCTACCGGACTTATTTGTTCTGTTGTGGCTGACTTACTCATGAATCTTAATGATAAGGGTTATGGGATTAAAATCCTTCTTGCTGGCAGAGACAGTGAGAGAATGAAAGCACGATTTGAGGATAGACGACAGTTTGTTAATGATATATCTGGAAATATAAAAGAATTGTATGAATTTATAAATTATGACGCTACAAAGGGGTGTCAGGATAGTGGCATTAAGGCGGACTATGTTATCCATGGGGCAAGCAATGCAGATCCTGCCAGAATATCTGGTGAACCGGTTGAAACCATGCTTGCAAATATTCAGGGATTTAGTGCACTTATTAATTCCCTTGATGGAGGATATCTTAAAAAGGTTCTCTATATATCATCCAGTGAAGTTTATGGTATAAATGAAAAACAGGAGCCATACAAGGAAGAACAGCTGGGATATCTTGATATACTTAATACGAGAAATTGCTATCCGAGTTCGAAAAGGGCTGCAGAAACAATGTGTGCAGCTTATTCGGATGAATATGGTATAGAGACTGTGATAGTTCGTCCGGGCTATATATATGGACCTACTATAAAAAAGAGTGACAGTCGTGCCTCAGCACTTTTTTCAACGAAAGCTGCGAAGGGCGAAAACATAGTGATGAAAAGCAAAGGTGAACAGTTAAGATCATATACACATGTTCTGGACTGTGCATCGGCAATTCTTGCTGTACTGATCAATGGTGAGAATAAACAGGCTTATAATATATCTGCACCTCAGTCAATTGTTACTATTAGACAGATGGCGGAAGCATTTGCAAAGGCTGGAAATGTTGATATAATATTTGACGTTCCAACAGAGGCAGAAATAAAGTCGTATAATAAAATTCCTTGTTCTGCGCTGGATAGTGGAAAACTGGAAGCCCTTGGCTGGAAGGCGGAATATGATATGGAATCAGGTGCGGTCCAGACAGTGAATATGCTTAGACAAAGATTATAGTAATTGAGTCTGGAAGAGGTTATTTCTGAAAAGCTGGAAGAATGAAAAGTGATGGAGAATTAGTATGTCCCAAATAATCATGGCTATTTGCTGCTTTGTGAT
>JAILEL010000003.1 GCA_024687845.1 Eubacterium sp. | reverse complement strand
CGATACCAGCAAGTACAAGTTGGCTAAGCTCGTTCAGTCTCCAGGTATCGAACGCTACATTCCTGATGCGATCTTATATATCTTCTGCTCATCTTTATTCAGTTGATGGTAGTAATATCTATCAACTATCATCCACTGCCTCCTATCCCAAAAGATTTCAAGCTTATCTCTTAATTAATTTCTGCAAATTTATACATTCTATCTGCAGAAGTAAGCCAAAACCAGTGTTATATCATCCCCGCATCCAAGCTGACTGGTCTCCTTGAGCCAACCACCAAGATTTTCCCGTATAGCTTCAAATCCATGCTGACCTATCATATCGAAATAGTCTCTGCAGGTCTTCTTAAATTCATCATCATTCTTATAACTATTTGCAAAACCATCAGTTGAAAGCATATAAAGATACGGAAGATCTGACCTTACATTCTTCATTTTTACTGATGACACCGATTTTTTCCATGCATCAATCTTGGATAATGAATGCGTTTCTGTTCCCAGGAATTTCTCCGGTTCTACAAGCGGTGCTATCTCATCAGCTGTTACCATATTAATATCGCCATCACCAATCTGGAATGAGAATACAAATGTATCTGTTATAAGCATACCAAGAAGGGTTGTTCCATATAATGAATATACGCCTTCTATATCTTTAATCTCTTCCCCATCCAAAAGATGACCATAGTTAGCCTTCTTATCTTTTCTTTTTTCAAAGGATCTTCTTACCCTTGTCTGCCACTCTTCACAGATTTCCTGAGCAAATCTGGTATCTCCTTCACGGTTAAGATATGATACAAGCCCAGCTAGTTCTTTCTTCGAACTGCCATAACTCTCTATATATCTTTTCATAACATCACAGAATACATTTACAGCCATCTTCGAGCCGTATTCACTAAGAGGACACTTCTGACTTCCATGCCCGTCTGCAACAGAAATGATTGTGATATTTTCAGATACTTCAACTATCTTTTTACTATCTTGAAGAGAAACTCCAGTTCGTTCATGGGTAGCGCCCTTTACACATTCTCCGTAAATGTAACGCTTCATTGAATCCCTCCTTCTACCATACAGCTCCATCATCAAAGTCATCAGGATTTGGAATATTACTCATATCAAGGATAAGTGGAGCACCACCACCTGCAAACGGATCATCTACCGGAGCTGAGCCACCTGCCATTGAGCCACCAGTTGGAACTGAAGCTGCAACTGAATTCATTGGTTTGCTTGAAGGAGCTGATACCATGGAAGCTGTTGTAGATGCCCACTTTATCATCTTTACAAGAGCTGTAGGATTATTAGCCTGAAGTACAAGTTCTCTATTTCCTGTGAAATCCATTAGTACATCATCGTCTGCGTCACTTCCTATAGATATTGCGATTTTAACCGCTTTTCTGAACCAAGGAAGCTTCTTGAGCTTATCAAGTCCTGACCTATAGTTATCTGTTGGCTGTCCGTCAGACAGAAGAACAATAACCGGAGGAAGTGCTCTATCCGGCATAGGTGGTATACTAAGCTGTGCTGATAATAGTTCAAAAGCCTTCCCCATATCCGTTACACCATTTGCTTCAAGTGGAGCCCATGAATACTGCTCTACCGGTATAGGATTAGCTGTTATCCAACTTGCACCCGATGAAAATTGAAGAGCTCTGATAAGAAGCTGAGCATTTGGATTATTCTCTGCTGCTGACTCCATCTCAGGGATACACTCCTGAATCGCATTATTTACAATTCCAATCTTTCCTTCTGCTATCATCGAACCTGAACAATCTACCACCCAAAAGAAATGAAGCGGTCTGCTTGCAAGTTCTCCACCTGGTCTCTGTAATTCTCCCATTTTTAATACCTCCGTCTATATCTTGTTTGTAGTTAATTAATCTATTTGAATTCTCCATCACTCTCTGAGAAATGAATCTTTACACCTTTAGCTATTCCAGCTGTTCTTCCGACTTCAATTGGAATCTGTGAACCATCCGGCTTCTCATAAGTCCAGTTAACTGTGTCATCGTTTCTAATTCCCCACATAGCTGGATTCTTAGGATTCTGCACAACTGTACCAACAACAGTTTCCATATCATAGTCGTTATATAGATGATGCCTCTTAAGAGTCATATTCGGAACAAGCAATACTCTGTTCTTTCCAATAACTATCTTGCTTGGAACCTGAATCTGCTTTTTACAATTCCAGCAGATATGAGGTTTTCCATTATCTTCAAGATCTTTATCATAGAAGTTTCTTGCTCCACATTGACACATTATCTGGCCACTCATCATATTAGCGAATAGACTCAACCATTCTGGTTCTGTAACTCTCTTGTTTGGATCCTTGAGCCCAGTTGTAAAAGACTTTATAAAGAGCTGCCTCATTTTCTCAGGATAGAGAGGCCAATATATGTTGGCATTATTATGAGTCTCTTTATCAGGCCTGTTTGATTTATCATTAGGATCAAAGATAAATATTGGATTCTTACCATAAAGCTCTACTCTTGCCGCATAATCCAGGCACTTTATATTTGCTTCTCTCTTTCCATCAAGAGGGTGATTCACCATAAAGAGATAGAACAAGAGAACTGCCAGTGAATATCTATCCGTCTCTCTTGAAGGTCTTGCCTCTCCTCTTACAATCTCAGGAGCCATAAATCCCGGGGTTCCAAGTATTCCACCCGGTTTAGTGCTGTCGTAAGATACATTATCATTATCACATATAAGAACATCCCCATTATCCGGATTAAAGAATAGATTTCCGAATGAAATATCCTGATACTTAGCACCTGTTCCGTGAAGCTTCTGATAACCTTTTGTAAGATTAAATGCAGTTCTACAAAGTACATGGAATGATGGATTGACTCTCTGCTTCATCAGATCAACTATACTCTTATAACTTTTAGGTCTGAGTGGCATTATATATCCGTAAAGACTTCCCTGTGCCGGGATGACCATTTCCATAGGCCAAAGGAACGATGTATCAGGAGCCCCTTTTGCAATAATAGTCTCCAGAATCTTTTTCTGCCTCGCTGTTGCACTCCCCTTAAAATACCACTTAAGAGCATAGTGTTTTCCATTACATTCAACATCATATACTTCACCCTGGCCGCCTGCGCCAAGAAGACTAACGACCTTATACTTATTACCGCTTTCTGATGTTAGAAATGTCCCGTTTTTTAACTGTCCTTCCATCATGGCATCTGCCTCCTTTGCTTTATTAACTGCAATGTCTGATACAGCAGATCACCATCTGCTACTATCAGGTTATATGTTTTATTACCAAACTGGATTTCACAAGCATTTGAATATGGCTGGATGGCTGTCAGATATCTGTAGGTCTTGTCGAAAGCCCACTCTGAAGCCTGAAAGATGATCCGCTGATTCGTCACATAAAGAATCCCTCGATGCTGAACGTATTCCTCATATTCGTAAGGCTTGGCTACACCAACATTGTATCTGTTACCTTTGAGAATTCCTGGACC
>JAILEL010000002.1 GCA_024687845.1 Eubacterium sp. | reverse complement strand
GGCCAGATTACCTCTATATAATCTGTTCTGCTGTCGTATACGAAGTTCAGCGAATAGGTCGGAAGATACTTCGCAAAGGAGAAATATCTGACAAGCTCCGTCACGAACATAACTGTTCCTATCATAGAGATAGCTCCAATTATCGGATTCTTAAACCCGACTGACATCAGGATTGTATAGCTAAGAATAAATGCAATGTCGAGCCCCAGAATAATGGCTGAAATAAACGCATTTCCAAAACTCATATCCCGCTCCATAAATGTATATGCCACTATGTAGTAGAATATGTAGCTAACAAAAACCGAAGCTCCGGCAAATGCACCATAAGTCAGACATTTGCTCAGTATGAACTCTTTAACAGAGTAACCCTTCTGAATCGGAAGATGCCATTTTCCAGTGGCAAGCTCCTTCGACAAAAGCGCATGGGATACAATTATTGTAATCATCGAGAAGAAGAATCCTATATAATAAGAAAACACTCCTATGCTCGTGCTTAAAATCTTCGGATAGAGCGTACTCATCATGCTTTCAAGTGATTCAATATCAAGCCCCGGAAGCTCTGTAGTAAGCGAATCCGGAATATTGGAAAAAAGCACGGTAAAGCCAAGTATCATAAATGCTATTCCAAATGCAAGTATCAGGAAAAGCGCTATCTTCCCGGTTCTGAGAATCTCTTTTATATCTTTTTTAATTACACATTTCAGGCCGTCCATTATACACACACCTCCTGAAATATACTATCCAGTGAAACCGAGGAGCTCTTGATAGAGATTATCTCCTGCTTCAGAGTTGCAAGCCCCTGGAGTGCGCTCTGCTGACTGTTCATATGATCATTCTCGTCTATTTCTATCTTTATTATTCGAGGATCCTTGGGGTTCATAAGTATAATCTTCGGTGCATATCTGTAAAGCTGGTCAAGATCCGGCTTACTCGCAAATATAACCTCTATCTCGGATACATTTTTCTTACTATCCTTTACATCGACTTCTTTTACAATAACCCCATTGCTCAGGAAGCCCGCCTTATCGCAGATACTATCCATATCGGCCAGAATATGGGTAGAAAGGATGATAGTCTTGCCCTGGTTCTTAAGATGCATCAGGATATTCTTCACATCATTTCGGCCAGAAGGATCCAACGCGCTGGTTGGTTCATCCATCATGATCACATCCGGATCACCTACCAGAACACCGGCAATCCCCAGTCTCTGTCTCATACCACGCGACATCGTTTTGATCTTGACACCAGAGGGGAGATCCACCATCTCCAGAAGTTCATTTCTCCTCTTAACATCAGAATCCATATAAAGAAAATCTATATATTCATCAGTAGTCAAGTATTCATAAAATGCAGGAAGATCCGGCAGGAAACCGATTTTCAACTGATTGGACTTGCCAGCCTTTGCATTTTTATTTCCAGCGTTCTGCGTGTTACCGTCTCTCAGGAAGCAGCAGCTTCCCGCATCCGCCTTGAGAAGTCCCGTCATTATATTCATAAGAGTGGTCTTGCCGGCACCATTCTTACCGATAAGCCCATATATGCTTCCATCAGCCACCTCGAAGGAAACTCCCTTCAGGACATGATGGCCGGAAAAGCTTTTTTTGATATCTTCAACCTTAATCATTGCATCCCCCTGTAAAAGTACTCGAATGTCACCTATAAAATTTATATTACTACAAAATCGCTTAAAAATCTTTGTTTTTTTCGTAAAGTATCCAATGGATAATATACAATTTTGCGGTTTTCTGATATGATGAAGTTGTTCGTTTCTATTTCGATAGAAATCATTTACTACAAAATCAAAAAACTACATTCAATTTGGGAGGTTAATGTTATGGGACTTTTTGATGCAAAATATTGCAGTATCTGCGGGGAAAAAATAAGTCTTATGGGAAATCGTAAGCTGGAAGACGGAAATATGTGTAAAGACTGCTCATCCAAGCTTTCTCCATTCATGTCTGACAGAAGACATACTACTATTGACGAGATCAAGCAGCATCTTCAGTATCGTGAAGAAAACAAGCAGCGTGTTTCTCAGTTCAATCCTACTATGACACTTGGAAATGAAACAAAGGTTTATATAGATCAGAATACTGGTACTTTCGCTGTATCTTCATCAAGAGACTGGAGATCCAAGAATCCGGATATTATTAATATTAGTCAGGTTTCCGGAGTTTTCACTGAAGCCAAGGAGCATAAAAAGGAGATCTACAGAAAGGATTCTGAGGGACATAACGTTAGCTACAATCCTAGAAGATATGAATATTCTTATGAGTTTGAAACTACTATAAATGTTAATTCTCCATATTTTGATGAGATTAAGTTCGATCTCACTACTATGTCCAATCGTCCAAAGCAGGTCGGTGACATGAATTATCGTTCCTTTGAGCAGATGGGACTTCAGATTCAGCAGGCTCTCAGCCCAATGAATGGCATGGGCATGGGTATGAACGGTATGGGAATGAACCAAGGTATGGGTATGAATGGCATGGGCATGCAGGGAATGAACAGCATGAACGGCATGAACGGTATGAACGGTATGAACAGCATGAACGGTATGCAGGGTATGAACGGCATGCAAGGCACGAATGGTATGAGCGGCATGAATAACGGCCTTGGCAATCGTGGCGGCCTTGGTGGTATTGCAGGACAGGCTCTTGGCTCAGTTGCAAATGCTGCTATGAATGGTCTTGCTGGAAATGATATGACCGGCATGAACAGTGGTCAGCAGTTTAATAACATGCAGGGTAATATGAATGGCATGCAAGGCATGAACCAGAACATGAATGGCATGGGTATGAACCAGGGCATGAATCAAGGTAACATGGGTATGAACAACATGCAGGGTAACATGGGCGGTATGCAAGGCGGTATGGCCGGTAATATGGGAACCTGGACCTGTGAATACTGTGGAACCGTTAACACCGGAAATGTATGCTCCGGCTGCTCAAATCCAAAACCTTTCTAAGAATAGTCAAAAAGCCTACTGATAATCATTTGCTCAGTAGGCTTTCTCTTTTTTTAATCATAGTCAACTCGTAAATATTCAGTAAGTGCTCAGCAAGGTTATACCTACTAGACATTTACGTATTTTGCTTCAAATTCTTCAACTGGCATAGGCTTTGCGAAGTGATAACCCTGGAAAAGCTTGCACCCCATATCTGTAAGGAGTTTATATTGTTCGTCAGTTTCGACTCCTTCTGTCAGTGATATAAGTCCAAGATCCATCGACAGCTTCACGATATTTTTGAGAATTATTTTAGCCTTGTCGTCATTTGGAGATTTCCTGAGAAATGCCATATCTATCTTGATAAGATCTATCGGCATATCCTTCAACATATTGAGAGAGGAATAACCACTTCCGAAATCATCCATTTCCACGATGAAACCATCCTGCCTAAAATCATTCAGAATCGCCATTACCTTTTCCTGCTCAGACACAACAACACTTTCTGTTATCTCGATTCTTAGTTGCTTCTGGTCTATTCCGAATTCTTTTACAATATTTCTTATCTCACGTCCAACGTCCATGAAATAGAAATCCTTCGGTGATATATTAATGGAAATGAACTTATCCTTCTTTGACTTTTCCCATCGGGATAGTATCTCACAGGCACATCTCCACATATATCTGTCAATATCGGCTATCATTCCATTTTTCTCAAAAACAGGAATGAACTTGTACGGAGCCAGGAATCCCTCCTCAGGATGATTCCATCTTACAAGAGCCTCTGCACCGACAACATTATTTTCAGCATCAACTATTGGCTGAAGGAATGGTACAATCTGTCTTTGAGTAATAGCCTCGCTTAGCTGTGTTGTTATCTTTTGCTCCCACAGCACATTTTCACGCATGTCCGCGTCAAAATATGCGATATATTTCTGATATTCATCCTTAATAGTTGACAGTGCGATTCGCGCACGGTCAAACATATATACAACATCCAGGGATCTATCGATTACCTTATAGACTCCGAGATGCATCAAAACAAAATGATCCATCTCCCCATCTGTAACTGTAAAATGAGAAAGCTCATTTACAAACTCCGCCTCGTCAAAATCCTTCACTGGGATACAGAATCCAAAGGTATCTCCAACGAATCTTCCTGCAACACCTTTTCCTACAATCTTCGACTGAATCTTAGCAGCAATATATTTTAACACGTAATCACCAAACTGATTTCCAAAAATATCATTTACTACCTTAAAATCGCTGATGTTGGCATATATAACATAATATTCTGTATCAGGATTATTCTCAAGAAGCTCTTTAAAGCTCTCAAAAAGGTATTCCTTTGTATAAAGGTCAGTCAGGGTGTCATGAGTAGCATTGTATTTTTCTCGTTCAAGAGTTCTCTGTTCCTCAGTATTATCACGGATGATCAGGAATGAACCCATTTTTTTTCCAGATTCATTCTGAACAGAATATTTCTCCATGTAATAATATCTCTTGCCCTCTTCAGTATCTAAGACTGTACGTTCATTCCATTCATCTTCATCCCATTTATGTTCACCCAGAAGCGCCCGAAGCCCCGACTGAGTTGCCTCCAGATTACTACTGTCCAGATTAATAAGCAGTAGACCAGGTTCATTTGCCCAGATACAGACACCATTTACATCAAAGAAGAACATTGCTTCAGATAGCTCAGACGCCATAGCAACCAGCATTCTATCCAGAAGTCTGAGCGGGCGATAATAGATGGAGAAATAAAATGCCATTATTCCGAAGACCCCAAAGCAGATCATCGAACTGTCTACTGGAGTTCTTGAGAAAATGTAATATGTTTCCCATATAGTAGTCACAAACAGTGACATTAGAATAACTGTATATCTCTCTGCATAGATTTTTGGGCTGTTTATCGACATATAGATAAGTATTCCAAAAAGCACAACTAAAAGTCCATAATCGAGAACTCTGTGGAAAGTCTGGCCAATATATGGAACAACCTGATAATAAGGAAATCCATCTTCATATATCATTTTGGTTTCAAATACATGATGAGAGAAAATGTTAATGAAATACTGGATATAATCCAATATACATAGACCGATTATTATTCGCCTTGAAAGTGCCGCGTATTTTTTTATATAGCTATAGTCAAGGATGAAATTGATAAGAGCGAACATTACCAGATCCATTCCAAGGAAATAGATATAGTAACCTACTGTAGATAAAGATTGATTGGCCGAACCAATAATTATGAGATTGCCCATAACAGGCGCGATAAGAGCGCATTCTAAAATAGAAACCGATCTTCCAATCGACTTCCTCGAGCGTGCCGATACTACTGCACATACTATTAAAGAGATTATAATTAATCCAAGTATAATGGCTATCAGTATTCTCATTCAGCTATTTCTCTTTTCTATGCTTCATCAAGCAGTCTTTCAAATAATATTTTATCAAAAATTAAAAATATATGCCATATAAATATGTCGAATTTGCATTTTCAGCTCTTTTTCAGTATAATTCTTGATTGTATGTTTCATGAAAATGAAGCATTTCCAATTAGTTAAGTTTTATATGAAAAAGGAAGGTAGAAAAAATGAAATTTTCAAAGAAAATCATCTCAATTGCTTTAATTACTGCAGTTTCAATGGGACTTCTCACAGGATGTGGTAATAAGGGCAACGATAGTTCAGCAGATGGCGGAAAGCATTTTATCGTTGCAACAGATAAGGGATTCAGCCCATTCGAGTTTGAAGATGAATCCGGAAATATAGTAGGAATTGATATGGATATTCTCAAGGCAATCTCTGAAGACCAGGGATTCACATATGATCTCCACTACATCGGATGGGATGCTGCTATTGCAGAATGTCAGGCTGGTCAGGCTGATGGAATGATAGCAGGTGCATCTATTACTGATGAAAGAAAAAATAACGGATGGATATTCTCAGATGGATATTTTGAATCAACACAAGGAATGGCAGTTGCCAAGGATTCAACTATCGCTTCAGTAAATGATCTTGCTGGTAAAACTGTCGTTGTTAAGAATGGAACTATGAGTGATGAATATGCTACAGGACTTAGCGAAAAAATCGGATTCACAGTTACACGTGTTTCAACATCTCCTGATATGTATCAGCAGGTTATCGGCGGTCAGGCTGATGCTTGTTTTGATGATACTCCAATCCTGAAGTACAGCATCAAAACTGGTGAACTTGAAATGAAATTTGTTGATGGTACTGAAAATGATCCAGCAAATTATGGATTTGCCATCTTTAACTCTGACAAGCAGGAACTTGTAGACCTCTTCAACGCTGGTCTTAAGAATATCAAAGAAAATGGTAAATACGACGAAATCATTAACAAATATCTTAACTAATCGAATATAAGAAAGAAACGAGACTGATTTATGATAGATATAATTTCAAATTATGGTTTATTTTTCCTAATTGCTATGGGGCGAACGCTCCTTCTTGCATTGCTCGGACTGTTCTTCGGATGTATTCTGGGTATACTCTTCGGGCTCCTCAGCGTTGTAGAAAATAAAGTCTGCAACGTGATTGCTCTGATATACGTCAATCTTATCCGTGCAGTGCCTATGATCGTTTTGGCATTCTTTGTCTACATCGGAGTGCCTTATGCACTCAACAATACATTTAATCTTGGGGTCACTCTGTCTGCGCTGTCTGCAGGTACTATCTGTCTTGCGCTGAACTGCGGCGCCTATATGGCAGAAATTATTCGTGCAGGTATTAATTCCGTAGATCCGGGACAGATGGAAGCCTCGAGAAGTTTAGGTCTTACATACTGGAGAAGTATGTTCCGAGTAGTATTCCCACAAGCAATACGAAATATGATACCAAGTATCGTAAATCAGTTCATTATTACTTTGAAGGATACATCCATACTTTCAGTTATCGGATTTCCAGAACTCGTTAACAAAGCGCAGAACGTTATTGCAATCACATTCAAATCATTCCAGGTTTGGACTATTGTAGCAATAATGTATCTTATCGTAATTCTTATTCTTCAGCGTGTTGCTAAGATGCTTGAGAGGAGATTGAATCGTGACAGAGAAGCAAAATAATCTAAATAAAGATAATGTAAAAATTCATGTAGAAGATCTCCACAAGAGCTTTAAGAATCTGGATGTACTTAAAGGCATCTCTACCGACATATATGAGGGCGAGATTGTTGTTGTTATTGGACCTTCAGGAAGCGGCAAATCAACATTCCTGCGTTGTCTCAACGGACTTGAAACTGTAACATCCGGAAAAGTAATCGTACATGGACAAAATATTGCCGATAGGCATGTAAATATCAATAAGGTTCGTGAAAATGTGGGAATGGTTTTTCAGCATTTCAATCTTTTTGCAAATATGAATGTTCTTAGAAATCTGACACTTGCACCGGTTGATTTGAAAAAAGCTTCCAAAGAGGAAGCTGAAGCAACTGCGCGTCAGTTACTTGAAAGAGTTGGACTTGCTGATAAAGCTGAGGTTTATCCACACCAGCTCTCAGGTGGTCAGAAACAGAGAGTTGCAATAGCCCGGGCACTGTGTATGCATCCCGACATCATGCTCTTCGACGAACCTACATCAGCACTTGATCCTGAAATGATAGGCGAAGTTCTAAATGTCATAAAGGACCTGGCCAAAGAACGTATAACAATGGTAATCGTTACGCACGAGATGGGATTCGCCATGGAAGTAGCCGATAGAGTCATATTCATGGCTGATGGATACGTCCTTGAAGAAGGAACCCCAGATGAAGTATTCAAGAATCCAAAAAATGCTCGTACAATAGATTTCCTTGATAAAGTGTTAGGAATATAATTGGGTTCAATTATTTTTTGTCATTGAACTTATTCTTGAATATTATTCATTGAATTGGCTGATTTAATATCAAATAAAACTCCATAAACAGCATATTTATGCTGTTTACGGAGTTTTTCTGAATTCTTCCATATTTTTTCGGCATTGATATGCTTCCAAGAGGGCATTCTCCTCCCATGTCCACAAATGTTCAACATCTATTTTCTGCTTCAGCTCTTCATCACTTGGTTCTGCTGGAAAAATCGAGCAAGGAAAACTATCACAATAGCCACAGTGTTCGATTCCCTTACTGATAACACATGGTCTTGCTTTACATTCCGGATCAAGAAGTATAGGATTTTCCTTATCACTAGTACATCCATCACAAATAATAGTCTTCGGATCCGCATCATATTCATCAAATATTTTCTTAAATACTTCAACTACTTCCTCACGTCTGTCTTCCCTCTCAACATTAGGTCGATATACTAAGCATAAGTCACATCTCATTCCACATCTTGATAAGATCATTTGGTATCCCTCCTATTAACTTTATCACATAAACACTCACGTCAATAATCTACTGATATTCAGTTATTATTCAATTACTATACAATATAACACATATATATGCCCGCTTAAAAGATGGAAAGATTAGTAAATTTTTGCTATAATGGCCAAAATGTTACTATATACGTTTTATGAGATATAATTGGTTTCAAGCGAAGGATGGAATAATATGAATGACAAAGACTTAATGTGGGAAGAAGTCTCTACAGAACACATTGTTCAAGATGAATGGATTGATTTCAGAAAGACCTCATTTCGTTTTCCTGATGGAAAGATTTTTGAGCCTTTCTATACCTACAGCAGACGCGACTATGTTGTAATAATTGCTTCAGATGAAAATGGAAAATATATTTGTGTGAAACAATTCAGACAGGGAATAAGAGAAGTTACAACAGAATTTCCTGCAGGCGGAATCGAACGTAAGGACGGAAAGGAATATGGAGACAGAAACTCTGCTTCCACTGAAAATGCACTTATGGCCGCAAAGCGCGAGCTCTTAGAAGAAACCGGTTATGAATCTGATGAATGGTCTTCTATCATCACCATCCCATCCAATGCAACCATTTCTGATAATTATGCATATATTTTCGAAGCAAAAAACTGTAAGAAAACTTCAGATCAGTCTCTGGACGAAATGGAATTCTTAAATGTAAAGCTCTATAGTTCTGAAGAAATACAGAACATGATTTTAGAAGGAAACTTCAAGCAGGCTATTCATATAATGGGGTGGCTGATGACAAGGGAAAACATAAAATAGAGTAAATTATAAAAGGTAAGTGTGAAGTAAACATATGCTAATATGGAATAAGAGAATTATTATAATGGATACATTGATCATCCTATGCGTATCGTATGGCACATGGCTGATGTTAACGCGTGGTGGTGATGGCTCAGGACTTCTCTCTTCAGGACTGTCGAATCTGAAGTACTATACTGTATTGTCAAATCTGTTCTGTGGATTAGTTGCCCTTGCAGAGCTTGTGGCTTATTTGAATCGAAAGCTCGATTTCGAATTTAGATTTCTTAAGTTTGTGGCAGCAACCGTGACAGGACTTACTGCTGTTATTATAGCGGCGTTTCTGCAGCCTGCCTATCCGGACCTTAATATGTATCAAAACGCAAATTTGTGGTTTCATCTTATTATTCCGGTATTAGCTGTGGTCGAGTGCATATTTACGTCTGACGGAGCGTCTATGCTGCCCTTCCGTCAGACGCTGCTTACTATGATTCCGAGTGCTGTATACGGGCTCCTCTATATGTTCAATATTCTTATCAGAGGAGTCGGAACCTGGCCGAATTCCAATGATTGGTATGGATTCCTTAATTGGGGATGGTCAATAGGAATAATGATTTTTATAGCTATAATTATTATTACGTGGCTAGTTTCGGTGGTATTATGGCTGTTGAATAAACTATGGAAATTGGGAGTATATTACCATTTAAACAAGAAAAAAGGACTACAATAATTATTGAAGCCCTAAGTGCTAAGCTGGGGTACTAGGATTCGAACCTTGAAATGGTCGCCCTCAGCATAGCTTCGGGTGGCTAAAACCAGGTGCCACCGGCACCTAACGCCCAGAGTCAGAGAACTGATGTGAATCTCCGCCAAGCCCCTAAAACACTACATTGATTATCCAAACACAGTAAAAAAAACACTATGCGATACACTATGAGGATATTTATATTTTATGTTGCTGAATTTCGTTTTATCGTGTTGACACTTGACTTTATCTTGTACTATGATTTTATTGATTCAAGCATAGGAGACTATCATATGAAGAAAACAAAATTATCAATTGAGCAACAAATTGAAGATATGAAATCAAAAGGGATTTGTTTTGATATAGTTTCTGAACAAGAAGCAGCTCGCTATCTTAAAAATAATTGCTATTACTTCAAACTCAAAACCTATGAAAAGAATTTCGAAAAATATAGAGGAACTGATAAGAAAGGTCAGTATATTAATCTGGATTTCGCATATATTAAGGAGCTTTATGAACTTGATAATATATTAAAATCTATGATTATTACTATGTCTTCCGAAGTAGAACACGCTTTAAAAATTCGTATCATAAATGATGTAATAACAAATTATTCCGAAGATGGATACATCACAGTCAATACATATTTATCCGAAGATTATATGCGAGTCAAAGGGATTCATGACAAGATTGGAAAATCAACTCTTACAGATCTTATTCAGAGTCACATTGCAGAAGAAGATGACAAAATAGATGAATATGCCATATGGGAAATAGTGGAAGTATTATCTTTAGGATCTTTTATAGAACTATATCAATTATATTACCATACTTACCCATCTTCCGTGCCGGACTATATTAGTTTTCTAGTTCCAGTTAAGATACTTAGAAACGCTGCAGCTCATAATAATTGTCTGCTTAATTCTATAAGAACACCTTATAATATATCATTTTCCATGACTAAAGAGATCATGACTATACTATCAAAAATAAAAGGCATAACCCCAGAAACCAGGAACAAGTGGATGTCAAACCCTCTTATTCATGATTTTGTAGTTCTTGTATTTATATATCTGCAAGTCGTCAAAGATTCAGAAAAAAAACAAAAGTGTATTCAATCATTAAATGATTTCTTTTTCATAAGGATTCTTGAACATAAAGAATATTTTGAAAAAAACAATGTTTTATGTGAATGCTATCATTTTACATCCAGGGTAGTACAATTCTTTTGTAATAAATACAGAAAATAGCTTGATTTGTGTATAATAATATCGTACAATATTTTTGACGAACAAAAAGCCGCAAGGTTTTTCAACGGGAGCGATGCCTGCATTGCTTCCGGCTTTTTTTTACAGCCCCTTAAATTGTTCTCAAAAAAAAGAAGAAGAGCTTATATACTCTTCCTCCTTCTTTGGAAAACACTATATATGAAGATTAATTCTTGTTGCTATAGTTCGCAAATCCGAATGCTCTTGTCTTAACTGCTGCTGTCTTAGACCAGTCTGAATATGTAACCTGTCCGTTTACTACTTTGTAAGAACGGACTCTGATGTAGTACATCTGGTTTGATTTAAGACCCGCAATCTTAGTTGTAGTCTTGCGGCAGTTGTTTACGTTTACGTTCTTAAATGATCTGAAGTCTGAGTAAAGACTGTACTGAATCTGATAACCTGTTACGTCCTTACCTTTTCTCCATCTGATTGAAAGAGCACCCTTTGACTTAATGATGCTTGTAAGACTTGTCTTTCCGGTCTTCTTAAAGTTTGATGTTCCACCGTTATATTTTGCATTAAACTCTGCACTTGTGCAGGTAACTTTCTTTCCACATCTCTTGCATGTATAGATCTTGGTACCAAGAAGTTTTCCTCTGAGTCCTGGTGCTGTAACTCCACTGTCCCAACAATGTCCATTTGCACATGTATTTCCACAAGCATGAGCTTCTTTAGATCCAGCAGCTCCCATAAATGTTACAGTTGCAATAATTATAGCTAATAATAATGATACGATTCTTTTCTTCATAGTATTGTCCTCCTAAATTCCTTTCTTATATTTCCGTAGCCGGTTTCGTCCGGTCTCTCTTTCTTTGTTGTACTTATTATTGCACAGAATGAACGATGGAAATTTAGGGGGAACTGTTTTTTTATATTCGGATATTGGTATGTGATTTCAAATGGATTTACATCATTTAATTTTCACAGTTTTAGTTGAACTCCAGTCAGAATAATACTTTTCTCCACCTACAGTTTTATAAGTACGAAGTCGTACATAATATTTCTTTCCTTTAATTAGTTTTTTGACAGTTTTAGTTTTTGTGGAATACTTAGGAACATTTATAGTTACTGTCTTATTTCCTTTTGCAAAGTTTTTTGTAGTACTATATTGAAGCTGATATCCTGTAATAAATGACTTCTTCATTTTAGTCTTCTGAGGCTTCCAAGTAGCTTTAAATGATTTATTTCCTGCAATAACTTTCGTCAAACTTGCTTTTTTCGGAATAATATTAAATGTCTTGATTATCGAACCTGAGTAATCACCTATTCCGTTAATTTCAATAGTTGCTTTACCGACATTTACATTATTCTTATACTCAACAGTATAATCGACATTTTTCTTTAAGACAGAGCCACCATCTTTAAGAGTGAAGGAAGGTGTTATTGATTTTCCAGAATATACTATTTGCTCTGGAATTTTGACAGTAAAATCAGTAATGTCAACTGGAGCCTTCGCGCATATTTTGATCATTAAATAATCACTTCCGAAAAAGTCCATACCGAACCGAGGATATGCAGACTTAACATTTACTGCTCTTACATATAAATAATATATTGTATCTTTTTCTAAATTTTTAATAGTATATTGAATATTATTTGCATCATTAAATACTTCCCAGGATGTTCCAAAATCTGGATCTGAAAGCTCAGTTTTACTGTATATTACCTGATAAACATTCCAGCTATCAACAGCATCCCATGTTACAGTAACAGAATCATCAGTAGCAGAAATCTGTCTTAAATTTTTAGGAGTTGGCGGTGTATTATCATCTGCTCTTGACTGAATTGAAATCCCCGAAACTGTAGCGATTAAAAAAGCAATCATTATACTGATACATAATGCTATTCGTTTTCCCATAACATACCTTCCTTTCATTCTTGTACTAGATTCAGTACATTTTCTCTATCTATAGTTCCAATAACATATAAACCAATTCCTGAAATCCACTTATTCTTGAATTAAAACCTCTTGGGTTCCGACCAAACTCTTCAAAGACAGCCAGACCATCAGTAAAATCTCCTTTTCTTAATAAAGCTTCTTTTCCATTTTTCAATATAATCTTATTATTATACTTCATTTATTTTATCATTTTCCTTTTGATTTTAAAAACTATATTTTACTATATCCCACAAAGCTTTCAATTCACTGTTATTTATTTCTTTAATTATTCCCTCTATCCCTTCTGTTGCGGTGGTTCCGAGATCATCATGTGCCGTATACCCCTTTGGATTGGTAAATCTTATGGAATCCATACTGTAATCCGGATTTGCATCAAACGCCTCAGCGGTTTTTATCCCCTGCTTCAAACTCTTATTTGAGGAATTATTATCTCCAAGCATCAATTCAGCAAAAGCTTTATATACATACAACACACTTATAATCTTATCAAGATAGAAAGGCTTATCACTTCTCTTAAGTCCTCCGAAATATTCGATTGACCATTCGGTCATATCACGTATATTATCATACCTTTTTTCGTCCAGATAAACCTTTATGAAACCGATAGAAATATTCATCATATTTGACATATTTCCGAGCAGCGCCTCTGTTAGAACCTCTCCGGCCTCATTACTTCTTTTGCCGTAATTTGCAAGTATTATGCCGATAACGCTGTCATATATTCCATTCGGGTTATTCTCTTTGAGGAGTTTGATGGCTCGTTCACTCTCTCCCAGCTTAACATAGCCCTGAGCTATGGAGCCTGTAATACTAAGACTGCTGATCCTGGGATTGGTATTCTGTGACATCAGCAACTTAGAAGATTCCAACAACTCTATTCCTCTTCTAATCAGCTTACCGTCACTTCCCTCCATTCCGAAAGTCATATACATTATCCCACTCCAGTATACAATATCAAATATATTCGGATATTTCTTAAGCGCTTTCTCAGCTTCAGCAAGTCCGTTCATATCTTTTTGTCCAAGTGATTTAATTATTCGTTTCAGGACAGTCGCTTTGCGATTATCCTTCATTTCATATCCAAACAGCACATCTATAGATATATCAAAGAAATCTGCAATTTCTACAAGTGTGGTTATTTCCGGAACTGAAAGTCCGGCTTCCCATTTATATACTGCACCAACCGTAACTCCCAGAACCTCGGCCAGCTTTTCCTGCGTAAGACCTCTTTCTTTTCTGAATGTCCGGATATTATCTGATAATTGTATATTCATAGTGACTCCTTACATACTGTGAAATAAATCAGATTCACATAATATTATATCACTCATTTAAACACAGATAAATCAAAAACCCATACTATCAGTATAAAATATATTATTCTTTTTGTACTACATGAGAGTTCATTTATATATTATATAATGTTACCATTAATTCATAACAGGGAACTACGTATCGTTCATGTAAAGGGGAAAAAATGAAGAAGATAATTTATTTAACGCTTATGTTTATTGGGCTAACGGCTGCCTGCATCCTTACGGGATGCTCGTCATCGGGTCCCAAACTTGAAAATGTGGAGCTTGAAAAGGACAACAAGTATAACTGTACTTTTGAAGATGTAAAGCACGACTTTGTCATCAGTCTTCCCCAGGAGAGTAAGAACGCGCCGCTCATAGTGATGCTTCACGGAGCTGGTGATACAGCAGAAAACTTCCGCCGCACCAGCGATTTTGACAATGATGCGCTGCCAAAGGGCTACGCTGTCTGCTATGTTGGCGGAACTGCCAACGCGAAGGCCGGAAGAAACTATAAGAGCTGGAACTACGGAAGGCTCGAGACTGATTACAACGATGTCGGATTCATTAAAGCTCTCGTAAAATATCTTGTTGATGAGTACTCGCTCGACGAGGATCATGTGTTCTGCGCTGGTTTCTCAAACGGTGGATTCATGAACTTCAGACTCGCGCTTGAAGCTCAGGATACATTCCTTGCTTGCGCAAGTGTCAGCGGTGATCTTTGTAAGACACTCTGGGACAAGCGTCCCGAAAAGAACGACGTTGGAATGATTGCAGTCTACGGAGAGATCGACGAAGCCGTTCCGAAGAATTTCGATGGTTCCGCAAAGACTTCTCTTGATCCCGCTATTGAGGACGTCATTGATTATATGGCTTCTTCAAACGGACTCGAGAAGCAATCCGAAGGCGAGATAGGAAACGGTTCGATCATCTGCAAGTACGGAGCAGACTCGGATAAAGACATTGTGTGGAATGTCGTTGTGAAGGATGGGAAGCACGGATGGCCTACTGAAGAGCTTAACAGCTTCAGTGTGAATAAGCTCATTCTGGAATTCTTCGAGAACTGGAGATGATCGAGAGATTTGATATCAATGCAGGGGTACAAAGCTTCGAACATTGCACCTACGGTGTCACGCTTCTCGTCAAACTGTCAATTGCGCAAGTGCATTGACAGCTTACCTCTCAAAAAGGAATCCGACCTGATTTATCTTATAAAGAAGCTCTTAGAAAAGGTCTAAATATTGAATATAGTTCTCCAGAAAGATCATATGAAACTGATGAAACTACATTCCATCTTTTATCAGTCAAAACAGATGAATTCCTGGATAATGAAAATAATGCTGTTCTTTTTGCTGAGCTCTATGATGCTCTGGATGGCATAAAAGAAGCAGGCTTAATAATAAGCAGTAAAATTATTTCTCGAAATAATGAATTGTATATCTCTTATTACGGAGAAATGACGCAATATAAATACTTTAAAAATCTGCTTCGCTATTGGAACGATATTGTATTCATCCTTGAAAGACAGTCACACTGGTCTGCCAAAGAACTATATGAACTTGAAGAAAAGCTCCGTTCTGAAATAACTGGAGAAAATGACGTTATTTATTCTAAAAACAACATTGTGTAAAAAACAAAAGACCAGTAGTGATGTAGTAAGAATTAATGATCTTCTGTTGAGGATATCGATAAACGGTTATTTCTGTGCACACGCTTGACATTTCTTTTCAAAATGTTATTATATAAATAACAAGAGACCAATAGTTGCAACTATTGATCTCCTGTCGAGACTACCGATAGACGGTTAGTCCTTCAATCTATTAGTTATAAAAATAACCGCATTGATTGGGTGTCAGGGCGGTTATTTTTGTGGTATATTATTATCTTTACGTCCGATGGCGTATCCAAGAGAAAAACAAGCAATTCCAAAACTTAGAACTGCTATTAACCCTTCTATCGTCAGCATAGCAAAGCCCTCAATCCCCCAGCTTCGTATTTTTTTACATCTGTTTCAAAAATAGAATAAATATTTTTATTTTCTTAATTCACTTTATATATAAGCTCATTAATAAGCCGCTGAAATAATAAGATTTCTGCATTTGAGTATTTCTTATT
>JAILEL010000473.1 GCA_024687845.1 Eubacterium sp. | reverse complement strand
ACTTATCTCATGATACCTGTGAATTAGCCGTCGATTACATAGTAATCGATGGTCCGAACGAAGTGAGGATGCGTTCTGCATAGCAGAACCAAGGATTGCAATGCAATCCTTGCATATCACGCAGTGATATGGCACAAGCAGGAACTCAAAAAGCATGATTCAGTGCCTCCTTACAAGGAGGCAATAGAACATCGAATATTAGGCTTATTTAAGCTTGCTTAAGAATAAGCCATATTCGATGTGGACTTAAGAATGCTTTTTGAGTTAACTGTGAATAGTAACAATAAAAAACCTAATCTATCTGCCTGTAATCTTTTAAGAAATCCCCCAGCTGAAGCGCTGCCTCTGTCAGCACTTTTTTGTCTGGAAGATATACGATTCTGAAATGATCAGGAACCTCCCAGTGGAAGCCTCCTCCATGAGTAAACAGTATTTTCTTCTTTCTAAGCACATCCAGTGCGAATCTTTCATCGTCATGAATATTGAACTTTTTCATATCCAGCTTAGGGAAACAGTAAAATGCTGCCTCAGGCTTCACCACTGAAACTCCCGGTATATCATTCAGAAGATTTACTATACATTCTCTCTGCTCATATACTCTTCCACCCGGTTCTACCAGTTTTTGAGTCTCATCAAGGAGACTGAGTGCAGGAGCTATAAGAGACTGTGCTGGTACATTTGAACAGAGCCTCATAGATGAAAGAAGTTTGATTCCATCTATATATCCTTTTGCATTGCTCTTATCTCCGGAAATAGACATCCAACCTACTCTGTACCCCGCAATAAGATGTGACTTTGAGAGTCCGTTAAATGTTATACACAGGCATTCTGGCGCCAGACTTGCTATAGATACATGTTTCTTGCCATCCATAATGAGTCTGTCATATATTTCGTCAGCAAATATAATCAGATCATGACATTTTGCCAGCTTAGCTATCTGTTCCAGAACTTCCTTCGGATACAATGCACCTGTAGGATTATTAGGATTAATGACAACTATTCCTTTAGTTCTTGGAGTGATCTTTCTTTCTATATCTTTAACATCTGGATACCAGCCTGACTGTTCATCACAGATATAATGCACTGCAGTACCACCTGCAAGAGTAACAGATGCTGTCCATAAAGGATAGTCCGGTGAAGGAACAAGGATTTCATCACCATAGTCAAGGAGTCCCTGCATTGAAAGAGTAATAAGCTCACTTACACCATTTCCGGTATAAACATCATCAACATTTACATTTGGAATATTCTTAGACTTATCATATTCAACAATAGCCTGTCTTGCGCTCAGTAGTCCCTTTGAATCAGAATATCCCTCTGTCTTAGTAAGGTTCTCAGACATCACCTTAATTATTTCATCCGGTGCCTCAAAACCGAAAGGAGCTGGGTTACCTATATTTAACTTAAGAATTGTTTCGCCAGCCGCAATCATTCTGTCAGCTTCATCCATAACAGGACCTCTGATATCGTAACAAACATTATTAAGCTTAACTGATTTTTCGAATTTTCTCATAATAATTTCCTCCAAAGGCTGCTGCCTCCATCCAGTTTTCCTCCAAGAGACCTACAAAATAATACTCGTATATTATTACGCAATAGCCCCCTCAGGACGAAAGCCTGTGTCAAAGCAACATCGACACACTATTGTATCACCTTTATGTAAACCGTTCAACACCTAATTCAAGAACTTGCTGTTCGAAGGTTATTGCTCACTGTTGATTTATAGAATACACATCCCAAAAAACAAAATTGTATTTTTTTACATATATATCATTACAAAACAATAAAAGCGTTTACTTGTTTACATAAAGTTTTTTTGAAAATATACATATTTTTAGTCAAAATCCAGACTTTTACTTAATTAATTTTCGTCTGTAGCTTCGCAACGAATCGTTGCGCAACATAACGTTGCATCTGACCCTTTGAACTATTTTTTTGATTTGTTAGCATTTTGTACAGATTTGCCAATATACCTGATGAATACATGATTAATCTTGTGGTTGATGAGAACAAAGAAATAACATTTAACATACCTGTGCTCAAATTTCAGGAAGAAAGCATTCAGGAGATAATAGAAAAGAATATGATAATTCTTCTTCCATTTAAGCTATTAAAGGTTCGCAGTCGTTTCGAAAGAACTTATAAAAAAGCCCAAACATCCACTGATATAAAGGCTAAGGAACGTTTAAAACGTGTCATTCAGGAGTTGAGAGATATATATGAGCGTGATATAATTAGTAATATAGAGGCGAGTTTTAAAAAGGATATCATCAGTTCAGATGATATGATTATTCTAATCAGGCTTACGATAAGACTTCTTAATCACCTCTATGCAAAATATAGCAGTGAAGAGGAGATTAATGATATGTTACATGACGAATCACTTGATCTTGATGTGGATAAATATCTCGACGAAATCGATAGCTTGAAAACTGAAATTGCTGAAAAAGACAAAAAAATAGAAAAACTAAAAACACAGCTAAATAATTTATCACAGCAAGAACAATAAATCAAAGAGGGGTGTTTATCAGTTGATTCACACTCCTGTTCAGACATATTACCATCAAACATAGCCTTTTCTTTAGCCATAGCAATAATACTGGTTTTCCTTATTTTTTCTTCATTTAATCTGTTATATTCTTTTCGTATTTCTTCTTTTCTTTTTCTTGCCTTTTCTCCTTCAGTAGTATCAGATAGTCTGGCAAATCTATCCGCAGCATTTCTCTGCATATCTGAGATTCTATTATCAAGATCTCTAAGTTCTATTATCTCCTGCCTGAATTTTTCATAAAAATCTACAGAATTTCTCTGAACACTTTTATTCTTAGATTTAACCTCTGCAGAAAGAGTTCCTATGGTTTTCGGTGGAACTATATCCAAAAGTTCTTCAACAGTTCTGAAATGAGTATCTCCCGGAATAAGAGGTTCACCGCAGATACATTTTCCTCTTTTAAGCAGATAATTAATAGATTTAGCCTCTATGCCTACCGGAATTTCTTTATCAGATTCTTTTATATCAGACAAAGAAGCAGCTGATTTTGTTGCCATAACAGATGCAATGTAATTATAATAGTTTTTTCCAAAGCCAGACAATAGACCAACCTTTATTTTTTCATTTCTTCTTTGTTGCAGTCCCTCAATATCCTTCACCAATTTTTTATATTCATTTTTCAGTTGAATAGATGGAGCTGAATTCATTATTGTCGATTGTAATTCAACTTCCTCATTATGGTAGCTCTCGAGCTGAGGATTTATCTCATCA
>JAILEL010000448.1 GCA_024687845.1 Eubacterium sp. | reverse complement strand
TTCATCTGATTCTCTTGAAGGTGAGTTTATCGGTGGAGATGTTCTGTCTGATGATATGGGACGAACCGGAATGGGAGCGGCACAGGGAGGCATAGTTGATGATGGAAATGGAAACTGGTATTCAATTGTATTCCAGGATTGTGGAGCTATTGGTAGAATACCTGTTTGTGTGCCAGTTTTCTGGAAGGATAAGGATATAGTTTTTGGGATTGATGGAAGGGTTCCAAAGAATCTGACGCTTCCAAGCTCGAAACCGGAACATGAATATTTACCATTATATGGAAGTGATGACTTTAAGTTAAACTTTTTTAATGAATATAAGGAATCCATTGATACATCTTATGATAAAAAGCAGTTTGGGTGCTTCGGCTTAAAGAGCTTCTGGCAATTTAGTCATGAGCCGGATCTGTCACTTGTGGATGTTGATAGAGAAAGAGGTATTCTAAGGGTTACGACTGATAAGGTCTGTAAAAATATTTTTCAGGCGAGAAATGTTCTTACACAAAGAATGATAAGTCCGGGCTGTACAGGTGAAGTAACCATAAATGGTGCAGACCTTAAAGAAGGAGATATAGCAGGACTTACTGTATATCAGGGAAATTATATCTGGGTTGGTATAACGAGACGAGATGGGAAACTGTATGCAGTAACGAGTACATTTACCAGTAATGAAAATACGTGGATACTCGGAACAGAACCTGGTGAGGAAAGAAGTCTTCAGCTGCTTGAATCAGAAACACTTCGAGTAAGACTCAGTGCATCCTTTTTAGTTTACGATGAGAACTTAGGAGATGAAGAAAGTAATAGAGCTTTCTCTAAGAATGAAACTGCAGGTCTAAAGAATCGTGACACAGCTCATTGCAGCATATTAGTAGATGAACAGTGGGAGACCTTCGGACCAGAGCAGGAGCTTTCCTTCAGGCTGGATCACTTTACAGGAGCCAGGTTTGGACTTTTTGTATACTCAACTATCCAGGCAGGAGGAGCTGCAGAATTCTCAGATTTTTCATATATGAAAGAATAGTAACAGAATAGAAAATAAAGAACAGTCCCTGGCAGGTCAATAGATCAGTCTGCTGGGGACTGTTTTATAGGAAATTGTGTTCCTATTATATACTCTTCATCTTCGACTTATTCTTATACATTTCTTCGTCGGCACGCTTAAAGGTGTCCTGAACGTTATTATCAAGGGCAGGACTAAAAGCCGCGATACCACTTGCAATTGAAATATAATCATTTGGAAGAGGAAGCTTATTGGAATAAGGACTCATTTTATTCTTCATTTCAATTATCAGATTATCACAGTTTTCGTAATCGTCTCCTGTCAGGATTGCTACGAATTCATCTCCACCGATTCGATAAACGGGACTATGCTTAAAAGTATCACATATAAGGTGGCAGGCTCTTATGAGATAGCTGTCACCTTCGTCATGTCCGTAGGAATCATTTACCAGCTTGAGATTATTAACATCAAACATGGCAATTATAAAGTTTTCATTTGAATCAGCATTTATTTCAGCCTGAAGATGCTTTATTCTGTCTTCAAATGCAATCCTGTTATTTACATTTGTCAGAGGGTCTCTCCGCATAACTTCAAGTAGTCGTTTATTTATCAGGTCAAGACTAAGTGCATGACGGAATTTATCAAATACAAGTCCCATACGGCTCTGGTAAGTCTGAATATAATGATTCTCTACTTTTTCTAAACAATCTCTAAAGACAATGTATCCATAGGCTTCATCCGCTTCATGAAGAGGAAGAAATACATATAAATGATTATCCCCTTCTCCAGTATAGCCCGGTATAAGCTCTTTTGAAAAGAAATGCTCATCACTATAGGGACGTCCATCTTCGGTTGAATAAAGAACCTCCATGTATTTACTATATCCGTTATTACGAAGGCGTATAGTTGAATCATAAATCGAAAGACCAAAGTTAGGTTCGAGCAGTACGTGGAAGGAATCACCTTCATAATCATGATTTTCAACAAGGAGATTATGCAGACTCTGTTTGAATTCCTGATATGTCAGACAGGAAAGAACAGTTGAATCAATCAGATTCAGCTTACGATTAAAGTAGGTAGTCATGGCACGCTTGGAAAATGCTTCACGCCCAACACGTCTTCTTATCTTATCACTGTTGCGGTATTCATAACAGTTACAGCTCTCACCTGGAATAAATTCACAAGGAATAATAAGAGAGTCGTCACAGTTTTCACCAGAAACCAGCTTATTCCACAGTTTTCCTGTAGCTCTGCCCATTTTAGTAAAGCACTGGTCAACAGATGCAATAGAAGGATCAAATATCTGACTATCGTCTATAAAATCATATCCTGTGACAAGAACATCATCCGGAACATAGATTCTATTATTATTGAGGGATATGCATGTTTCCATGGCAAGACCGTCATTTGCACAGATAAAGGCATCAGGAAGTTCTTTTTTATTTCTGCAAAACTGATTAATGTATCTCGTAACAGCGGCATTTTCCCAATTAGTATAGAAAACTTCAATTAGATTTTCACTGATATTATTGGATTCAAGGTAATCCTTTACAGCTTTCAGTCTGAGTTCAGAATCGAGAGAATCTGGAGTTCCAGCAAAGAAAATGATTTTATTAACGTTATGCTTTTTATGAAGATGAGTGCACATTTCAAGTGTGGCAGCATAGTTGTCAGAACCAACATAATATACTCCATCCCTTCTGGCTCCCTGCATAATCACAGGAATACCAGCCTTGTTACTGCGCTCAATAAGGTTATCTATCAGCCCACGGAAGTCCAGTCCACTTCCGAAAATGACTACTCCATCGAAATCACTTAGATCAGGAAGCGTAAAAATATTCATCTCACCACGTTTATTAGCAGCAGAATCGATATAGGTTGGATAGCATAAAAACAGAAAAAGATCAACATGATCCTTCTCCAGAGCTCTCCTCATTCCAGAAAGAAATTGAGACAGAATCTCACTGCACCATCCAGTTGTAAAAATAGCGATTTTTTTCTTCATAGATTATAACCTTAGATAAAAAAGAAAAAACAATATAACTGAAAAAATTATAGCATCATTAATGATATATTTCCAGTAGTAAAGATTGACAGAATAAAGCAGTAAAGCGATAATACTGTGTATTATGACATAAGTGTCAAAAGGTACTATTCACACTCACATCATATTATATAAAAGAGGAAAGTCACTATGAATAGAATTACAAAAAATAAATACAATATATTTTATTTTGATATAGCTGCTTTTCTGATAACTGCGGTCTGTGTGTTTTTCTCTATGGGATGGGCTTTTTTCAGATTCATTACTTATGCTGGTAAGAAGGATGATAAAGCAGCAAGCTATAGCAGGAAGAAATGGTTTGAATTAAAACATAGAAAGATTAATCATCCAAAACATAAATTCGAAGAAGAATATCTTGAAACGAGGCTTTGGTGTGAGAATCAGCATATGAAGGACTGCTATATAAAAAGCAGGGATGGGCTCAGGCTTCACGCTTTTTATCTTCCGGCTGAGAATGCTAAGAGAACCATAGTTTTAAGCCATGGTTATAAAGGAAGCTGCTTTGGAAGTATGGCACATATGGCTAAGTTCCTTCACGAAAATAAATCGAATATCCTCTTTATTGATCAGAGATGCTGTGGAAAAAGTGAAGGGAAGTATATCACATTTGGTGCAAAGGAACAGTATGATGTGCTGGACTGGGTCAGGTATTTAAATGATGAAAAAACACCTGACAGAAATGGTAAAGAAACATTAGCGCTTCTTCCAATCTATCTGTATGGCCAGTCGATGGGAGCAACTACGGTAATTCTTACATCAGGTCATAAACTTCCGGAAAATGTAAAAGGTATTATTGCTGACTGCGGTTTTCATTCAATGAAGCAGCAGCTGCGTGACATAGCATCCGGATGGTTTCATCTTCACTGGATTGAGCTTTTACTTATGAGAGTGGATGTCTGCTGCCGGTTATTTGCGGGATTTAAAATGAAAGATACTGATACTACCCAGGCTCTTAAGACCAACAAACTACCTGTACTGTTTTTTCATGGGGAGACTGATACATTTGTCTGGCCTGAGAACAGCAGACGAAACTTTGAGATATGCCAGGCTCCAAAGAAGCTTATATTAGTTCCGGGAGCAAGACACTTATGCAGTTCATTTACAGCCCCTGAACGATATAAAAATGAATTGATGAGTTTTTTTCATAGTATTGAAGAATAGACTTAAAACATAACTGGGCAGTTACAACTGAATAATAAATTTATGATGACCAAGTTATCGAACAATATCTTTAAATGTGTTTGATATGTCTTGGTCATTTTTTTGAATGTGTTCATTAAGTCTGAGGGGCTATAGATTTTTATTTTGAGCTGTGTTATTGTCACTGATGTTTTAAAGAAGAGAGAATGATAGATAAAGAGTATGTATCTCATGGAGGAATAGTATGAGAAATGAATATCCCCTTACAGCTGCACAGAACATGCATTATCAATGGATACGTGAATATAAGACTCAGCAGGTTTCCGGTGTCAGTATAGTAGCTTCACTTAAGGCAGGACTGGACTTTGGTCTTCTGAAGAAATGTATTCAGCTGGAATTTGAAAGGTATGGATGCATGAGGCTTCGTTTTACTAAGCCAGATGAAAATGGAAATATTAAACAGTATCTTATCAAACATGATTCAAGAGATATCCCACTAAAAGATCTGTCGGGAATGACTATGGCTGAAGCAGATGACATCATGCAGCATTGGGCATATGAAACCATGGATGGAGATAACCGTCCAATGTGTGATGTGATAATGCTTAAACTACCAGAAGGATATAATGGCTTTTTCATTCATATGGATCACCGTCTTATAGATTCCTGCGGACTTGTGGTTATGGTAAATGA
>JAILEL010000207.1 GCA_024687845.1 Eubacterium sp. | reverse complement strand
AATATGGGCTACGTAGATTATTTCCTCATTGTCTGGGATTTTATAAATTACGCAAAGGAAAATGGAATAGGGGTTGGACCGGGAAGAGGCTCAGCGGCAGGAAGTATAGTTTCCTACTGCCTCAAGATTACAAACATTGATCCTATCAGGTATAGCCTTATCTTTGAAAGATTTCTTAATCCTGAACGTGTCAGCATGCCTGATATAGATGTGGATTTTGCACCGGAAGGCAGACAGGATGTAATTGACTATGTATCTGAAAAGTATGGAGAGGAAAAGGTAGTTCAGATAGTTACCTTCGGAACACTGGCGGCACGTAACTGCATCCGGGACGTTGGACGGGCTCTGGATATTCCGCTGAAGCTGGTTGATATGGTAGCCAAATCAATTCCGGGCGCACCGGGTATGACCATACAGAAGGCACTATCAGAAAGTCCGGATTTTAAGAAGTTTTATAATGAGAACTCTGAGATAAAATATCTTGTGGATATGTCCGAAAAGCTTGAAGGTCTTCCCAGGCATGCATCCATGCATGCAGCCGGAGTCGTTATCGGCCGTGAACCGATAGATGAATTTGTTCCACTATGTAAGAATAACAGTGATGCTGCAGTCACAACCCAGTATGAGAAGGATACTCTTGAAGAACTTGGTCTTCTTAAAATGGACTTCCTGGGACTCAGGAATCTTACGGTCATACAGGATGCAATCAGAAGTATCAAAGAACGTACGGGTGAAGAAATTGATGTCGAAAATCTTGAGATGACAGATCCAAATGTTTTCCAGCTTATTTCATCTGGAAAATGTGATGGTATATTTCAGCTTGAGAGCAGTGGTATGCAGGGCTTCATGAAGGAACTGAAACCTGAAAGCATCGAGGATGTAATAGCAGGTATTTCTCTATATCGTCCAGGTCCTATGGACTTTATACCTCAGTACATAAAAGGAAAAAATAATAAGAGCCTGATTAAATATGATACACCGGAGCTGGAGCCAATATTAGAGGCAACCTATGGCTGTATCGTTTATCAGGAACAGGTAATGCAGATAGTTATGGCGCTGGCAGGATACAGCCTTGGACGTTCCGATCTTGTGAGAAGAGCTATGTCCAAGAAGAAGGCCAGTGTTATGGCGAAGGAACGAGAGAACTTTGTCTATGGAAGTGAAGAGCTTGGGGTTCCGGGCTGTATCAACAACGGAATAAGTGAAGAGATAGCAAACAAGATATTTGATGAAATGACAGATTTTGCGAGTTATGCATTTAATAAGTCGCATGCTGCAGCATATGCAGTTGTAGCTTATCAAACGGCATATCTTAAATGCTATTATCAGCTTGATTTTATGGCGGCACTCCTCACATCTGTTCGAGATAATTCTGCGAAACTTCTAAAATATATAGATGCTGTTAAAAAGCTGGGAATAAAAATGCTCCCACCTGATGTTAACGAGGGCCAGGCTGGCTTTTCAGTGTCTGGTGTCTCCATAAGATATGGTATGTCTGCAATTAAGTCAATCGGCGATAATGTGGTAGAAGCTATAATCACTGAGAGACAGCAGAATGGAAAATATAAAGACCTCGAAGATTTTATCAAGAGAATGTCTAACAAGGAAGCAAATAAGAGAACAATAGACAGCCTGATAATGGCAGGTGCATTTGACAGCTTCGGAGTAAATAGAAGGCAGATGACCATGGTCTATCCTGAGATTATTGATCAGGTGACTAATGAAAAGAAGAAAAATGCAACTGGTCAGATGTCGCTTATAGATTTTATGGGTGAAGAGCAGGCGAAAGCTTTTGAGGTCCAGTATCCGGATGTGCCAGAATTCTCCAGAGATATTCTGCTTAGCGGTGAGAAGGAAATGCTTGGTCTTTATGTCAGTGGTCATCCGCTTGATGATGTTAAGGAAATGCTCGAAGAAATGACTAACATAACTACGGCGGATTTCCTTATAGATGAAGAAACGCTTCAGACGGTTGCAAAGGATAACAGAGAATATACACTCGGCGGAATGATCGAGACAGTAACTCATAAGATTACAAAAAATGGCGAAAATATGGCTTTTATCCAGATTGAAGATCTGACTGGAACAATGGAAGTCATCATTTTCCCGAGAACTTTTGAAAAGTATAGAGAGCTTCTGACTGAGAATAATGCGATAATAATAAAAGGAAGGTCGCAGATATCTGAAAGAGATAGTAAACTGATAGCTTCGGAAATATATTCTCTGTCTGAAATGCTGCGTCAGAAAGAAGAAGGAAAAAAACAGCTCTGGGTTCTATATGAGGATTTTGAAGATTATAAGAATAATCTCAAGAATCTTAATAGCATTTTAAATAATCACAGAGGTTATACGCCGGTTTACGTTCAGTTAAAGAAGGAAAAACAGGCGAAAAAATCATCAATCTGCGTAGATCTCAGCAGTGGAATCGAGTCGGCACTAAAGCTTGAAGTCGGTCCTGACCGTGTTCTTGTGAGATGAAAGGGGTAGCCTATGGATGTATTATCTTCCCTAAACAATGATAGAATTAAAACGGTAAAGAAACTGCTTTCCAGTCCTAAAGAGAGAAAGTATTCTGGAAAGTATGTTGTTGAAAATCGTAGAATGGTGAGGGAGATTCCTCTGGATGATCTGGACGAGATGTTTTTTACACAGCATTTCTATGACAAATACGTTGTCAGCGATAAAAGACTTAAGCATATGATTGCGTATGCTGAGAAAAAGGACAAATGCTTTATTGTTACAGATGAAGTATTCGGAAGCATGTGTGATACCGATACTCCTCAGGGGATTGTTGCTACAGTAAAAATCAGAAAACGTGAGTTAAAGGATCTGCTTGGAACACCTGGAGAGAAGCCATTTATACTTATAGTGGAGAGACTTCAGGATCCGGGCAATCTGGGGACACTTATAAGAACCGCTGAAGGAGCGGGTGTTACCGGAATCCTTATAAGCTATGATTCTGCAGATATATATAATCCAAAGGTTGTAAGATCTACCATGGGATCCATCTTTAGAAAGAAAATAGTTGTAAGCTATGACTTGATAGGAGATGTGGAAAAATTAAAGCAGAAGAAAATAAAAATCTTTGGAATGCATCTCGATGGATCATCAATGTATGAGACAGACCTGACGGGAGCAGTTGCATTTCTCATAGGAAATGAAGGCGCTGGCCTTACA
>JAILEL010000420.1 GCA_024687845.1 Eubacterium sp. | reverse complement strand
CCGGAATGTTTGTAACAGCCTGGCTTGGAATCATAGATCTTGAAACAGGCCATGTAAATGCCTGCAATGCAGGCCATGATTATCCTGCACTTTTACAAAGTACAGAAGGCTACAAAATCGAGAAGGGACTTCATGGTTCTCCAATAGGCTTCTTACCAGGAATGAGTTTCCCTGAATACAACTTTACCTTGAAAGCTGGCGACCGTATATTCCTTTATACTGATGGCCTGAACGAAGCAAAGCGTTCTGACAATGAGAGATTTGGAATTGAAAGAATGTTATCTGTCCTGAATGAGAATAAAGAAAAAGATAATCATGAACTGATTAGACTCATGAAAAAAAGCGTTGATGATTTTGCCGGAGATGAACCTCAGTTTGATGACATCACAATGCTGAGCTTTGAATATCTCGGAACACAGTAAAACATAAAAAGTACTGTCACACTAAGTGATTTTTCACTAAGGTGACAGTACATTTTTTTATCAAAATATTAAAATTCTATCTCTATCACAAGTTTTCCATCCACGTAGTCGGCGGAGATAGGACAGTTCATCTGCTCTGCAAAGCTCTGGACTATTGAGAGACCAAGACCTGCAGACCCTGCATCTGCATTTTCTACAGTATAGAATCTCTCAAATAGTTTTCCTACTTTGACCTTATCAAGTGAAGAAGCTGTATTCTTCATTGTAAGCTTCCCAGTTTCTGAAAGGTTGACCTCCAGATCTCCATCACTGTACTTGATAGCATTGCTAAGAAGATTGTTAAATATTCTCTCCACATAAGAAGGATAGAGTTTTCTTATAACCGTTTTTTCTACTATATCAGCCTTAAGATCTATACCCTTATCCATAAGATTCGGATAAAGGTTCATTATAGCATCCTCCAGTACCTTATTCACATTTACATCCTGCAGCTTTTCCTGAGGCTTCTTTGAACTGACTACTGAATATTCAAACAATTCCTCAGTAAGCTTCTTCATATAAAGAGCTCTCTCACTTATAATATCGAGATATCCTTTAAGCTCCTGAGACTTATCAACCCTTTCCGCAAGCTCCAGATACCCACATATCGAAGTAAGTGGTGTTCTTATATCATGAGCAATATTAGTAATTGAAGTCTTAAGTCTTTCATCACCCTGCTTATAATTATGATAGGACGTTCTAAGAGTAGTAACAGTATCATTCATAGCACTTGCTAGTTCCATGATTCTTCTGTCTCTGCAGGAAACGCCAATCAAAGTATCACTATCCAGATTACTCCTTTCCCGATAATCTCTGGTCAGTTCCTTAAGGGATAATCTCATAGTAATTATCTTAAGTAAAAATGCTATATTAAGAATAATGCTTATAAACAAGATGTATTTCATACACAGACTCCTTGTGATTCTCTTGATGCAGGAATGTTTAGCTAGTAATTCAACACACGTATAGGTGTTACGTCATAATAATACATTACTGCATCGAATCTGTCACCCTGAACAAGCTTTACTCTATCTGTTTTCTGAATACCAGCCATGGAGCTATAGCCTTCACCAACCAGCCCCATAAAGCCTGGTTTATTGATTCTTCTATATAACTCGCTGTCCTTATCTGTTATCTCATCAAAGCTTAGACAATAAAAGCCTCCATCAAAATACTTTGCCTGATAAGCAAGTATATCATCTGAGCAAAATGTAAAATCATCTCTTAGATAATTATCATCGAAGGTGCCTGAAACATGAATATTTACACAGGCATTATAGTAGGCAGTCCCTACTGAGAAATAACTTCCATTGAAGATTTCATCAATAAAGCCACCCATGGCCATAGCATTGTAGCCTTCCTGTTTTCCCTTCATGGTATGACCATTATGAGCAGTAATAAGTATCTGTGAATAGCCTCTTTCCTCTTCAATATCATAAAAGCATTTTAGATTTTCGGCCATATTCCTATCTCTATATTGTGAATACTCGCTTGCATCCTGATCAAAGTCTGGTGCATTAAGACCTTGAAGAGCAATTTGAGCCACAAGAGAAGCATATTTGTAATTATATTTATCGCTTTGTCCTGCCTCAATATCAGCGGTATCAGCATAAGCTTCAAGCCTCTGCACCAGTGTTTCTATAAATTCATGCTGGCTGGAAATATCATAATTCTCATCATTTACCATCTGATCCAGGAGAGCTATTTCATCATCAGTAAAAAGCTCTGTATGGTTTTTTGCAAACATTTCAATATAACTAAAGTCCCTACTATATCCCTGCATATCAACGCCATAAAACATTAGTGAGTCTTCCACTGTTTTACCCTTATTATATTCTCTCATCCAAGTAACAAGCTCTATCATCTGCTGCGTATCATAAAGCGGATAGTCTGATCTTCCCATCAGCTCATTAATGTCTACGTCTTCCGAGTGAATCGCATCATTGATCTCAGCTGCTTCACCAGGAGACATTTCAAATGCTATACTATGGCATTTTCCTGTTTCAACAAGCTTACGCAGCATAAGGAGCTTCGCAGTCTGAAACTCAGCATTTCCATGAGATGCTTCGCCAATCCCGACCACCTTAACATTTTCTGGAATTGTTAACTCCTCCAAGGTCTGTCCCTTCTCTTCGATTCCATTTATCTTTTTTACCACAGGCAGAAAAACTCCGTTCATGATTAGAAGCAGAATTCCCAGATATAGCACTGTAAATATCGCAGCGCCAATCAATACCTTTCTATACTTTTCCATCTGAATGCATTTCCTTTCTATGCAATATCACGTGTATTTATCTTCGATAGCCCAGCCAGAACAGATATGGTAACTATCATTATTGATATGAGTAGCTGTATTACAGCTCCGGGATTTGCTTCCGGATCGCCTAAACCAGTGTAAACAAACCACTGTCCCAGTACACATATATTATATATAACACTTGCTATCTTAAGCTGAGCTCCCTTGAATACCATGATCATAAGATTGCCAAATGTGATCATATTGAAACTTACATTAAGTATTATAAATGATAGGATTGTACTTCTTATCGGCTTGCTGAGTCGGAAGGAAATTGAATATATAAGTGTAACGTAAGCAACCATTGCGATCAGTGTAATAATACTGCTTCCTATTTGATTCCCACCAGGACGTGCACCTGCAGCGATGCCTGAGACTATATAAACCAGCCACATAATAAAAAGTGCACTTATCTGTGTAAGAAGCCCGCCCAGGAAAATCTTCTTCTGGGTAAAGCCAGATATTATTTTGTTCTTTATTGAGCCTTCTGTGTATTCTTCACAAACAAAAAGCGGAGTATATATTGTAAAGAATGCTACTATTGCGGCACCTATAAAATGCATTCTTTCCGCTTTGGTCATTGAATCAAATATTCCTCCAAAGCCAAGCATATCAGCTACAAAAAGAAATGTAGCAACCAATGCTATTATCAGTCCTGCTATATAGAATTTGCTTTTTACAAGCTTTCTCATATTCGTAATATATAAGTTCTTCATTTCTAATTAATCTCCTTCTTTTCGAACACAATCAGCCCAATAATAACTGCAATCATTATGAGCACCACGCTTCCAATCACACAGCTTCCCATATCCCATCTTGGAGTTCCCGAGCAATGGGCATATGGAACATATCTGTCATAGAAGGTATAAAGTTTAAGTTTAGTTCCTGTAAGCTGGCACAAACCCTTATCAGGATAGAGCTTATCAAGAACCTCCATATCTATTATCTTAAAGATAAAAGCTATACCAAGTCCGACAACATAACTTATGTTTTTCCCTCCCATAATCATGATAAGGGATGTGGAAAAAACTGAAATGGCCGTTGATGCTATCAGAAGCTCTAAGTATGAAAAGGCAACTTCTGCAGCTGTCATATAATTAAAACCTTCACTAAACACTAATGCGATTATTAACATTATTATCTGAATCGCTGCCGACATAAAAAATGTCATTAAAGCCGCAGAAATCTCTGTAGAGATAAATATGCTCCAACGTTTTGCTCCGCTGCATAGTTTGTTTTTAATAATTCCATCTGTATATTCATTGATATATACGAACAGTGTCATAGCAGTAACAACAAATACAGATATTGATGGATATGACGTGATAATTTCATCTGCATGTAGAGAGCCACCGAGAAACTTCAATATGATCAGTGAAAATAATATCGTTCCCAAAAGATAAATTATGCTAACCACACCACATAGCATAACGCCCTTATTATGCAGTATATTTCTCATATCAGTGTAAAGCATTTTAAGCATCTTCATTTCCCCCTAAAAGCTCCAGATAGAAGGCTTCCAGACTTTCATCATGCTCTTCCATCGTGAAAATGGTGCATTTTTCTTCTTCAAATATCTTAGCAATATCAGAAAAAGTCATCGTTTCATATACATCAGCTGTACTATCATCTATAATCTTATAGTCATTGCCCATGCGGTCCATTATCTTGGCCAGAATCTTTACGTCACTTACCTTCATTCTTATGGATTTGCGGCATTCGGCCTGAAGCTCTTCAGCACTCATTTCCCTGACTATATGACCTTTGTCTATGAAACCATAGCAGGTTGCAAGTCTTGATAGTTCATCAAGGATATGACTGGATATAAGAAATGTTATGCCCCTCTCTCTGTTAAGCTTCAGTATTAGTTCTCTTATATCAATAATACCCTGAGGATCGAGACCATTTGTCGGTTCATCAAGTATGATAAAATCAGGATTCCCACATAATGCAAGTGCTATTCCAAGCCTTTGTCTCATACCAAGTGAAAAGTTTTTCGCCTTCTTACGTCCTGTGTCTGCGAGTCCGACGGTTTCCAACAGCTCATCTATTCCTTTGTCATTAGGAAGACCAAGCATCAGATATTGCTGGATAAGGTTATCTCTGGCTGACATATTTTTATAAAATGCCGGTGATTCTACAACAGCACCAAGTCTACGTCTCGATCTGTTGATCTCCGGATCATTATTTTTTCTCCCCATAAGAGTAAATGTTCCAGAAGTCGGAGTCTGAAGTCCGCAGATCATACGAATAAGTGTAGTTTTACCTGCTCCATTCTTTCCTACAAATCCATATATTGAACCCTTTTCAATCTCCATATTCAGATCTCTCAGAGCCTGAAATTTACCATAGTTTTTGCAAAGTCCCTCACAACTAAAAATGGTTTCCATATCTTTTATATCATCCTTTCTTTGTAAGTGTTCATCACTTGAACAATTACAAGATAACATAAAAGAGTAAAGAAACCATCCAAGAAAAAGTAAAGATATTGTCAAGATTTATATCGGAAGCCGATTCCATAAACCGCTTCGATATGATCAACATTATCCAGTGTTTCCAGTTTTTTACGAATATTGCTAATATGCTGCTTCAGCGACCCTTCTGTACAGTCCGGCGTACTCGAACTTATCTTATCGAGTATAGCGCTCCGTCCAACCGGGCGCCCACTATTTTGCATTAGCACATATAAGATTGCCGCTTCCGTTCTTGTAAGTGGGACTTCCGTTTCACCCATTCTCGCCTGAAGAAGTTCTGTGTCCAGTACTATTTCCCCTACTTTTGTCAGTGACTCTTTTTCTTCCTCATTATCATTTGAACCTGCAAGTCTCAAAACGGCATTTACCCGCGCCAGAAGTTCCGAAAGAACAAATGGTTTTGAAATGTAGTCGCTTGCTCCTCCATATAATAGTTTTACTTTATGCTCTGTTTCTGACTTCGCACTCATTACTATAACCGGAATGCCCTTGATTTTTTCAAGAACCTCCTCACCACTGATGCCTGGAAGCATAAGATCAAGAAGTATAAGATCCGGTCTAAGCTTATCCAGAATCATAAGAGCCTCTGTACCCGAATAAGCCCGAAGGACCTGATATCCTTCGAGCCCAAGAGCTTCGTCCAGTAGATTTCCAATGTTTACGTCGTCATCAATTACTAAAATAGTGCTCATTTTAAATATCCCTCATGTAAAATACTATAATTTTGGAGAAAGCAGCTACTAATGTATCCTTTGTTACTTTAGAATTGCAATTATCCACTCAGGATCAGGAGTCTTCATGTCCTTATCCATTGCCATTTCTTCCATAACCCCCTGAACCGAAGCCCAGAAGCATCGTGAAAGGAGCTTTGCATCTCCCTTTCTGAACACACCTGTCTGCTGTCCCACTTCTATCATTTTAGCAGTTGTGTCAATAGTGTCAACGGAAAGAGCAACCTGTCTGGCATCTTCCGGCATTCCTTTTCGCCTGACCTGTCCCATCAGAACAAACATATTGAACACCCAGGGCTGCTCCTTAGCATATGAAAACATCTGTTCGAGGAACTTAGTCAAATACATATCTGGTGGAATTGACATTGCTGCGCCTGCACCTGCTGACTTCGTTCCTTCTACTCCCATCTTCACGAGCTCTAGCAGAAGCTCCTCCTTGGATTCAAAATAGTGGAACATAAGTCCGGTACTCATAGGCACCGCTGCTGCTATATCAGTAATTTTAGTATCGTAATAGCCTCTCTCAACAAAAAGTGTGAGAGCTGTCATAAGGATGGCTTTCCTTCGTTCTTCTTTCTGTTCTTTTCTCGTCATAGTCAATCAGCTCCTTATAAGTCTATACTTCTCTTCTGATCCTTAAGTATTCTCTGTACTGCAAACTTACCACTTGTAGCTGCAACCGGAAGTCCTCCTGGAGAGTTAGTCCACTGACCTGCCACGTAAAGGTTCTTTATACCCTTAAGCTTTCCCTTCATTTTGATCTGCTTGCCACCTGCTGTAACAATAAAGCTCATGTAGCTTCCATGATAAGCATTCATATATCTCTCATATGTAATAGGAGTCCATGCATCTAAAAACTCAAGATCCCCTTCAAGTTCAGGAAATGCTTTTACTATTCTCTTCTCAACCTCTGCAACCAGCTCAGCCTTAACCTTTTCATACTCATCCTTTGAAAGGCTCTTCCAGTACTCAAAGTCCTCATCGAACTGAGATATGCAAGTCTGGATAACCTGCTTACCATCCTTTACAAATATTGGATCATAGCCATAAGCCTTAACATACATTCTTTCAAATGTATTGCTTCCAACCTTTATAGGATCAACATCGATAAATACTGTTTCTCCTCTTGAATACTCCTCACTTACTGCGAATGCAATCTGGAATCCACTGCATGTAGGATAAACTGATGGTGAATCATAAGCTACAGCAAGTTCCTTTGGCATATAGCTCTTTGGGAGAAATTTATTGAAAAGTAAATGAACATCTACTGTAGGTATAACATAATCAGCCTTGATAAATGTACCATCTTCAAGTTTAATACCTGTTGCATTCTTCTTCTCTATTACAATCTCATCAATGCTTGTATTATAACATATGTTTCCGCCTAATTCCTTAAATCTTTTCTCCATACGAAGTGACATCTGAAGTGAAGCTCCCATAGGAATACCACCATTTCCATCAGCCATAGTTGCATATGATACAAGGAATGAATATGTTGTATACTGCTTTGGAAGATAATCACACATAAGTCTCTGAAGAAGTGGGGACTTAAATCTCTTACTGTAATCCTCAAGTGAAAGGCTTCCAAATTCCTTCATAACCTTAGGGAAATCTGCCATGTTCTTTCCCATTTCGATGTAATCCTTCACACTCCACATTTCCATAGGCTTCTTAGCAGGAATCTGGCACTGCTTTGAATACTCTGTATACTGAATGAATTTTTTTATCTCTTCTTCATCTTCTGGAGATATTTCAATGAGCTCTCGCTCTGTACGCTTGAGATCATTCCAGAGAGTAGCGGTACGTCCTTCATAAGTTGTTGAATAAAATGAATCTATCTTAGCATACTCTGTGTCATCTGAAAGAGCTCCTGTAGCCTTCCATACATCATAAAGCTCTGTACCCTTCTTTGTTCCTGTGAGCCAGTGAATGCAATTATCTATATGATAGCCTTTCCTGTTCCATCCGATGCACTCACCACCTGGGATAGCATTTTTCTCATAAATTACTGCATCAAATCCTGCCATACGAGCATATATTCCAGCAGTTAATCCTGCGATTCCTCCACCGATAATAACAACCTTTTCATTTGAATTTGCACTCTTTGCCATTTTAAATATCCTCCACTTTTTATTATTTTTTATTCTGTAATTTGATTATATTTTTAATTCATTGAATACTTGTTCGTTGAATCTGCATTCAATATATCACTCCCAAAATACTTTGTCAACACTTTTTTGAATTTAAATTCAATGAATTTATATTTAAAACTCTTAGCGTCATAAAATCGTAGTCCAGAGTACAAAAAAACGCTCCGAAGAGCGTTTTTTCTTACCTCAATATTCATTTAAATGTTTTTGATTGTAACAATCAGCTTAGAAATTCCGGCTTGAGCTGGTATGGCTTCGGCCTGATGAGCCTGAGGAATGGCTTGAATAGCTTGACCTGCTCGAGCTGCTTGAACCTGACGAACTACTTCTGGATGAGCGAACAATCTTCCTCTTCGTCACATGCTGTGTTACATATGTATCGCTAACTGGTACAATGCTTTTATTTCCATTCAGATAAGAGGTTGCACCAACTGCCGCCGTAACAGTCTTCATATTTGATTTTGCTCTGCTAAGAGAGATTCCTCCCACTATCCAGCCAGCTATAATAGCAATTATCAGTCTTCCCAGCCAGGAAAGAAGTGTCTTGTTAACTCGGCCGGTTTTTAGCATATGACGTACATTTGTTAAGAAAATATTCGTAGCACTCACATATTCTGATTCATATATTTTTATGTCAGACTGGTTAAATATACGGTCATAGTTAACCTTGGTCAGCTTGTCATTTCCTTTTCCATAAGCACGTACAACTGTCCTGTTAGTATCCGCTACGCAGATTGTAAGCAGCAAACCATCATAATTCTCACCAATTCCATAGCCATTATACTGATAAAATGCATCTGCATACTCTTCATCACTCATATCATAGGTATGTCTCGTAGTATGAACTACTACGTCTACTCCATAGTCATTTGTGATGCTTTCCGCCCTTTCCTGAAGCGCTTTTTCTTCGTTTTCGGAAAAAATATCTGCCGAATCATATATTCTCGGACTATTTGGATTATTTGTTCTGACAAAGGAGCTTTTGTCCTCAGGAATCCACTCTGCATAGAAAGGAACACCTCTTGTATACAGGTTGTACAGATTTCCAACCCAGTCAAGAACACCCTCTCCGTAATTTCCAGCCTTCATATATGGAAAGAGTTCATCATCCATTTCATTTGCAATCTTCTCAGTATACATATCTTCCACTACACCCGTTGCACTGGCCACCCAGCCACGGTTGTTCGGATCCATGCATACAAAAAGGCACATTCCATCGTATTTATCTCCTAGACCATATCCACAGAAATCATAAAAGTCGTAGCAGTAGATCTCTCTTGTAAAGCCATAGGTCTGAGTATCTGTAAAGATTACAACATCCTTTCCGGTTTCTTTAGTTACGGAAGAGATTTTGTCAGTCAGAGCCTGCTCCTCTTCTGGTGTAAATATATCTGCTATATCAACCACACGAGGAATCTCACTATCATGATATTCTACAAATGAATCTACATTATCAGGATACCAGCATGGTTTATCATCTGAGGAATATCTTATCGGTAGTCCATATTCATTTCTTTCAAAATCAAAAGCTGCACTATCCTGGAGTGAACGGTCCTGGGATGTACTATCATTCTCCGAACTATTGTCATTACCTCCTGATTCGGAAGGATTTACGGAATCATCCTCTTTAAGAGCGTCAGTTATATCACTGTTTGTCTCGTTAATATCAGCATTATCAGAGCCATTTTCCAGCTCACCCGTTGCTTTGCCGGTAATCATTGCAGCATCAGTTTCAGTTCCATAATTATCCAGCAGATAATCATTCATTGAATAATACGCCCCATATAGAACACCATAATCACCGTATTTTTCATGCAAGGTCGGAAGGTAATCCTCGTAGTGATCGATAAAGCTTTGAGGAAAGATGTTCTTCGCGCGGCCAACAGTACGAAGAGCTATTTTCATGTTGTCTTCATCAAAGCAGGCAACTACTCCATCATGATTCTCACCATATCCGAATTCATTATGATCATAAAAGCCCAGCCCGGTTTCACCCAGTTCATCCGAATAGTCATCCTTACCGATAACCATCAGGACCATATCCAGCTTCCATGTAGCAACAAAATCACAGGCAAGTTCATCTAAAGAATCTCTTTCAGCATCACTAAGCTGGCTGCTACTCATGTAAACACGGTAGATATCTTCTCTCCATTCACCCTGGGCATATACAGTGGAGGAAAATGTTCCAAGTACGATTGTAAACAGAAGAAGCACTGCCATAACAGATCTGCCACATTTCTTCATATATAATCTCATATTCATTAGAATGCACCTCCCACTAAATATGATATTAGGGAGGCAAGCATTATCGCACCTGCCACTATTCCAAAACGCAGTAGGAAGTAAGCCCTTGATGCACCTTTGGAGATTGGGAGACTGCCTACCACCTTTCCAGTCTGGCCATTTACTGCGAACTGATATTTCTTATTTGCATATTTAATCTTGAACATATATATAGGAAGCAGTACATATTTGACATCAATCTGTCCAGCGTTTAAGTGCTTATATTTAGGTGTAATCTGAGTATATTGACCAGAGACCGAACTTTTTACAATGTCATTTGTTGTTTCCTTCATCAGCTGTTCAGCTCGGGTCTGCAAATATTTACCAGGGACATCAAAACGATCTGCTGTATATCCCGACAGATATCCTGACTGATAAGGCTTCAGTTCAGACATATCATAAGGCAGCACAGAATCCATAAGTTTGTCTTCGATCTTATCACTGGCATCTATCGGAATACCTGAAAATCCAATTGAAGTATCGCGTACCACATCATAAATCTTAGTGGTAGTAACCTCATAGTCTCCACTTACTGTGGTAGAAGTATTTTTTCCCGTATAAGCACAGGTACCATATATATTTCCTGAAAATAACCAGAACGGAACATATACTCCGGTAACCTTCTCAATATGGGAAGCTGAAAAAAAGTTCTTCGGAAGGAGCTTCTTATTCTTGTAGAAATTATCCAAATGCTGTTTTAAATCCTTTTTAGCAATTTTAAAAGGAATGATTCCATTGGGGCGAATATTTCCAGACAGCTTGTCCGTAAGGACTATGTTGCTCGAACAGTACGGGCAGGTAAGCGCAGCCTCTTCGCCCGCTGCAAGAACATCAGCGCCACATGATTTACAGTGATAAATCGGAAGATTCTCACCACCCTCAATTTTCGCACTGTCGAAAAACTGCATAAAATCGAAGCCGCCAATTTCTGTCTCTGGATTTGCAGCATTCGTTGCTGTGTTGTTCTGAGACACCATGTTAGATTGGTTCATATTGGGTTGCTGCATATTAGGTTGTGCCATATTGGACTGCTGCATATTAGGTTGCGCCATATTGGCTTGTTGCATATTAAGTTGCGCCATATTGGCTTGTTGCATATTGGGCTGCGCCATATTGGTTTGCTGCATGGCTGTCATGTTGTTCTGTGGCACCATGTTCTGAGGCATATTCCCTGGGTTCAGAGCTGTATATCCCATGTTTACTGAATTTGCATCCGTGTACCCCTGATTCGTCATACCTGGATTCACGTATCCCTGGTTCATGGTACCGGGGTTCACATATCCCTGATTCGCTGCTCCTGAATTCACATATCCTTGATTCATCATACTTGGGTTCATGTTTCCCTGGTTCAGTGTTCCCGGATTCACATACCCTTGGTTCGTCATCCCCGGGGTCATGTATCCCTGGTTTATCTGTCCTGCAGCATAGTTTGCAGCCGGATTTGCTGCCACATTTGCATCGGCATCCTGTGGAACATCATAAGCCGCTCCGCAATAAGTACATACAAGCTTACCCTGTTCCGGCACAAAAGCAAGAGTACCGCCACAGTTTATACATCTATGTTCTTTAATAAACTCACTATTTTCTGACATTATTATTCCCCTTTGGTATTTTATCTTCATAAAAAAGCTGGAATCATTCTATCAGTATAATAAAGAGGGCACCCCCATTTAACTAAAATGGGGGTGTCCCGAATCAAAAATCACCTTCACTTTTGACTCATTTTATTTTAACTGTTTTTGCCTGACCTTTACCCTTCAGGAGCTTGGTGTAGGCTTTTTTCTTTGCTTTCGGTACGCTAATCGTAGCCTTCTTGTTGATTCCCTTGAATGCATTTGATCCGACCTTCTTCAGCTTAGTTCCTTTGATAGTAATGGTCTTCAGCTTGCTGCATCCACTAAATGCATTCTTGCCGATATTGGTTACATATGAACCGATTATAACCTTAGTCAGCTTCTTACATCCTTTAGCACAGTTTGATGCAATGCTTGTTACTTTGAACTTAACTCTACCAAGCTTTACAATTCCTGTTGCTGAAATGAGCTTGCAGTTTTTGTTATAAGGTGCCATGTATTCAACATTTCCACCTGTTACTTTGCCGGTCTTTTTATCCTTTACAATCTTGGTAATTCTGTACTTTCCGCCACTTTTCTTGTCAGCAATCTTCGCATTAGGCTTAAGGTCAGTAGCAGTCAGCTTCTCGGATGTTTTAAACTTCTTACCTGATTCGTCTGTCAAAGTCTTACCATCTGCTGAAATAGTTCCAACACCTGTTATCTTCTTACCATTATCTTTTTCTGGTGATGTTGTATTGGGCTGCTTTCCATTTTCAGTTCCTGAATTACCAGATGGGTTCTTTTCCGGATTATTATTTGGCTTAGGACTTGTATATATTGTAACCGTCTCATCAACTCTAAGGTTGCTCGAAGATCCTTTATAATACATGAGATAAATGTTCCCTGTCTCTGTATCCTGTGCTGTTTTCTTCGTTCCATTAGTTACTGTATCGACAAGAGCAGGTACTGAACTAATATCCAGTTCAGTTATTGGATTACCATAACAAAACAGATTACACAGCTTTGTATTCTTAGATAAATCTAACCCTGTCAATACTCCATTTGCTGCATATAAGCTTGTAAGTTCGACATTCCTTGCCAGATTTATAGACTTAATTCCAGTTTTACTAATATTAAGGTCTTTAAGCGCCAGATTTTTTGTAAGATCAATCGTTGTCAGATTAGCATTATAACCACAACTAAGTTTTTTTAGTTTATAATTCTTCGAAACATCCAAAGACTTTAGATTATTACCAAAGCAGAAAAGCTCTTCTAGTGAACCATTCTTTGAAACATCTATCGAATCAAGATTATTTTGATAACAACTAAGTTCTGTCAGATTCCCATATGGTGTTACATCAAGGGACGAAAGATTACACATTCCACACTCTAAGTTAACCAGATTTTTTGTTTCATTCGGGAGGTTCAGTTCTTTCAGGTCAGTATTATTAGTAACTATCAATTCCGAAAGCTTCGAAAGTTTCGAAACATCAAGTTTTGTTAAATTATTACCTCCGAAATCAATATATTTTAACTTTTTATTTGAATTTAAATCGGCGGCAGTGATCCCATTATTGAAACAGCTGAGATATTCAAGATTCTGGAATAATGATATACCCTCAAGTGTAGTTTTATCCCCAGGAGTGCTTTCATAGTCTTCAAAAAACAGATTCTTTACAGAGGCTGCCTCGTTATTAGTAAGAATTCCATCCTGATTCCAGTCAAGCCAGTTCTTATTAGTCTCTCCATATCCATGAGCAAGATATTCTCTGAAGTCTTTATTAGGAAATGTTTTCTCGTCAAGATTTGCCACATAGATATCCGGTATATTATATGCCGTTCCATTTACAATAACCGTTGCTTTATAAGCAGATGTGTAAATATGACGATAATCAATATCCTTTTTTGTTCCATAAACAACTGCTTCAATCAAATACTGATTATTTCGTATATCTAGGGTTTGCAGATTTATTTTACTGCCATATGCACTGAGCTTGTAAAGATCTGGATTTTGGCTTATGTTCAAGCCATCAATTCCGGTGTTCTCTATTTTCAGATAACTCAAATTCGGATTATGTGTAATATCTATCTTTTGAAGGTTTTCACTGTCAGCCAGGTCGAGTTCTCTAAGGATAGGGTTACCCGCAAATGAAAGAGGAGAGTCTTTTGAATATGTAAGGTCATTTTGCCCTGCCCAAAGAGTTATTAATCTGGAAAAGTATTCTATTCCTTTTAAGTTCTTGATCTTTTTACTTTTGTCCTTTGGAGTAAGATTTAGTAATGTCACATTTCTAAGCTCCGAAACGCTCAGGAATCCTTTATCAGAATCAGTATCTATATCCGAGCCTGATACTATCGCCCTGAAATTAGCATCAGGAAAATTCGTTTCATTAATTACTACACCATCAACATTTGCAACAAGAGTTACATAAGCATCGATTGACATATCTTTATAATAACCATCATTATAAAAATACCAGTCTCCAAAAGTAGAGTTTTTCTCTAATTTCGGTTCCTTCTTAGTCAATTCTCTTAAGATGTCACATTCTCTGATATCTAATGTTGTTAATTTGTTAAACATTGCAGTTAATTTGCTCAGGTTAGGACAGTTTCCCAGATCAATGGTTTTTATATTTCCCAACATACAATTCACTTCTTCAAGCAAAGGCTGGTCTCCGATAATTATCGAAGTAAGAAGCTTGCT
>JAILEL010000205.1 GCA_024687845.1 Eubacterium sp. | reverse complement strand
GTTGCAAACTCTTTAAACCTTTCATGGAAGGAGAGATTCCCCGCATTATAGAGGACAACAACAACAGTGATAACTGAGAAGATCATCATCATATAAAAGAGGTATTTTATTACGTCATAACCATTTATAAATACCTCTTTCATTTTTTCCATATCATACACACCTGATATTCCGTCCTTGCCATCGTAAGTCTTCAGATCCTTTCTCGAAAGAATAGCTGTAGGTACATATTCACAACCGGTCTTCTGGAAATCTTCTCTGAGTATAGTTATTCCTGCAGTTTCAGGTGTTCTGTTTATAAGCCCTATCTCTGATTCATACCATTCATTCTTTGAATAAATATGCCAATATACTTTATCACCGACTTTGACTTGCATCTGTTTAGCCAGTCTGCTTGTAATTGCGACCTTTCCCGGAACCATAGCTGTGATAACCGCTTTTTCATCTGTAATATTCTGCAAGCCTTTTCCTTCTATAACCGTTATAGTCTGCTTGAATCTATCCATAGATGCAGCATGAGGTTCTTTTGCCAGTTCAATCTGGTCTGTCATAATCATTTCCCCATCTACAGCGTCACATATTTCATCAAAATATTTATCATCCTTATCCTCAGACAAAGTCATCTGATAACTATAATTCTGAATCTTATTAAAGTTCCAGTCTACAATATCATCCACCAGGAAGTAGCATCCAAATGCATATAATACCAGAACCATTCCGACCGCTGTGCCCACTATTCCCATTACTGCTCTTAGTGGAGATCTGGAAACATCTCTCAGATTATACTGTGTACTGAAGCTGAGCTTATTCCATATCGGCAGTTTTTCAGCAAGTATTCTTTTTGCTTTCTTAGGGGCAGCCGGTCTGAGTGCAGCTGCAGGCGGAACCTTAAGCAGTTTCCTGCAGCTTATATATGAAGCTAAAACACATGTAAGTACAGTCACTGCGGCAACCACATAGAATAATGCATTTGATCCGGTTTTAACATTTGGAATCATATACCATTCAAATAGCATTCCAACCATCATTTTACCTACTGTACGCGGTCCGAAAATAAGACCGAGAGCAGCACCTGTCAGTGATACGAAAAAGCTGTAACTCATATAGTGAACCGCTATCTTACCCCTTTTCACTCCCATGGCATTCATGGTTCCTATCTGTGTACGCTGACTTTCCACTAGCCGGCTCATAGTGGTAGATATTACAAGAATAGCGACCACAAGAAAGATAAATGCAAATGCATAAGAAAATGTATCATGCTGTTTTAGTTCATCTGCTATTCTTTGTATTCCAACTATTGACTCCTTATCAACCATAACTGCGTAGTTTTTATCTATCGCATCTGATATCTGCTTCTCATAAAAAAGAACTTCACTGATATTACTTTTTTCTTCTTTTATGGTCTCTCTCGCATCGCTTTTTGCCTCGTCTGTTAGAGTTACAAGCATTGTAGAATATGGAATCAACCTAAGAAGTTCTTCGTCACTCATTTTATCAAGTCTCTCAAGAAGCATATCCTGATCTATATCATCTATTGTCATTCCATACTCAGTCAGTTTCTTTTCAATATCTTCTATTTTATCTTTAAATGCATCTGAACTTTTAAGTTCCCGGGCATAAATCTTTCCACTCTTAACCTTGCTTTCTGCATATTCTCTGATAGGAAATGCCTTATAACTCATATATACATAAGCCAGAGTCTTGAAGTTGATATCACTATCCTTTTCAGCCTTTGTATATTCATACTCCGGCTCCATGATAAGTCCGCGAACGGTTCTCTCAAACTTTACGCCATTATATTCAAGCTTTATCTTATCTCCTACAGCAATATCCCATTCTCTGGCAAATGAACCGTTAAGCCATACTCCGTCCTCATCTTCCCCGTCAAATTCTACACTGTCTGAAACCTTAAGCTTTTTATTTTCCTCATCAGTTCCTGTAAATACATAAGGCGTCAAGATGGTACTTTCATCCATTATATATATATCCAGCTGTGCACCTTCGTAATCTACTGTTGTTCCTCTGATTTCAGTTCTGAACTGAGCATCCTTTACGAAGGAAAGTTCCTTTACCTGATCCAGATTTTCTTCTTTGAAGCCCTCACTATATATCCAGGCATCAGCTATATTTGTCTTTTCATGGAATTCATTAACTGCCTTTCCACTACCAACTACATTTGATTCAAAACCTGTATAGATAAATGTCGCAAGAAATGAAAGTATAAGTACTGATATGAATTGCCCCAGATTACCACGCATTTCTCTAAGCATTTTTCTGTATAACATTACCACTCCACCTCCTCAACGGAAACCGGTGACTCATTTATTTTAATCTCCCTGACGTTTCCGTTCTTCATACGGATCACCTTATCGGCGCATTTAGCTATATCCGCATTATGTGTTACCAGAATAACTGTATTTCCGTAATTGTGAGACATATCTACTAGAAGTTTAAGAACACTAACTCCCGTCTCAGAATCAAGGGCACCTGTTGGTTCGTCTCCGAGTATTATCTTCGGATTCTTTGCAAGCGCCCTTGCTATAGATACTCTCTGTTGTTCACCACCCGACATCTGGGACGGAAACTTCTTTGCATGTTTCTTAAGTCCGACCCTTTCAAGCATTTCCATGGGGTCAAGTGCGTTCTTCACTATACTCTTGGTAAGTGCCACATTTTCATATGCCGTAAGACTTGGAATCAGATTATAAAACTGAAATATGAATCCTATCTTTTCAGCTCTGTAATCCGAAAGCTTAGCATCATTCATAGATGAAACTATTGCTCCGTCCACCGTGACTGTACCCGATGTAGGTTTATCCATACCTCCCAGCATATTCAGTACGGTAGACTTACCTGCTCCCGACTGCCCCAGTATAACAACAAACTCACCTTCATCTATGGTAAAGTCTATGTGATTCACTGCAATCTGTTTTCCATCACCCTCACCATATTCCTTTAGAACATCTTTAAACTCTACAACTGTCTTTCCCTTATTCATATTTTCCTCCTGATTATTCACTACGTGTTTTTACTTTTTCTCACTTTCTTTATTTAACTTGGCATCCTTAATCATCTCAATCAGCTCAACCTTTGCATCCTCTTCAAATATCAGATCTATCAGTCTGATCTTTAATTCATCCTGCATTCTCTCCATTGCAGAATCATGAAACATATAACTGTTCTCATATGCCAGAACTATAAGCTTTATATAGTTAGCCAGAAGTGCTATGTCAAGGTCTTGTCTCACACCTTCCATATGAGCCATAAGTCTCTCGGCTACATATGTTTCTCTGGCAAGGCTTACCTCCTTACCTCTCGCCTTATCGGCCTCATAAAGTGCTCTCTCATCCTCTGCCGAAAACTTTTTATAGATGGAATTGCTGGAAAGAAATGTCGTAAACCAAGTCTGAAAAACCTCAGCCGGTTTCATCTTCTTCCCCGGCGGGAATTTCTTATCTAGTTCGTCCAGCATTCTCTTACGATTGTGTTCAAGTGCATAGCTTACATATTCTTCTTTAGAACTGAAAAAATTGTAAAATGTACTCTTTCCGATTCCTACCTTCTTCGTAATCTTATCAACAGACATATGGACAAGTCCGTATTCTTCCAGAAGCGGTATAGCCTGTTCCAACATCGATAT
>JAILEL010000204.1 GCA_024687845.1 Eubacterium sp. | reverse complement strand
AATTGCAGCCCTGTCAGAACGGGCGCGACAGCTGAGATTGTAAATATTATCGAAAAGGAAATCTCCGCACGATATGACACCAAATGTATCTGTATAGATGACTATGATTTTGATTTTTGTAAAGGCTGCAGATCCTGCCACACTACAGCGAAGTGTGTAATGAATGATGATATCATTAAGATTATGGATGAATATGATAATGCTGATGTTATTGTTTCTGTAGCTCCGTCTTACTGGGCAGATATACCGGGGCAGTACAAGGCATTCATAGATAGATGCACTCCCTGGTGTGATACGCATGAACCTCACGCTACTATAAGGGAGGGGAAGAAGGGATATTCGGTTGCACTCAGAACCGGTCCTGGAATGCACGAGTGCGACAGGATAATACAGAGCATAGAACATTTCTATGGACATTTGCATATTGAATGTTCGGGGAGTCTTGGCCTTACATCTATTGAATATAAGGAAAATGTTGAGCCAAAAAAACAGGAGATAATTGATTTTTGCAAAAACATTTAATTACAGGATAAATTAGAACGACAAAGCGGCGGTTTGCGGAGGATCACGCGGTGAATGCAATAATACTATAATCCATATGTATAGTTCTACATAGAAACTAGATATAGTGTGTTTTGTTATCACACATATAAAATGCAGTAAAATAGGGCATTGCAACGGGTGTTAACAGGAATGTTAACACCCGTTGTCATATTGCAAAGGCTACTTGGTAGAGCTTTAAGCACCTAAATGTTACTCTTGATTCAACAAAAATAACCAAGGAGGAAAAGTTGATCATGAGTAAGATTAAAAACTTTTTTGAGAACATCAGTCCGTTAAACAATCGGACGGAAATGCCGATGATACTTTATATCATTAAAGTCATCATAATATTCTGGTTTGTAAAATTTGGGTCGGAATTAATAGGTGAAGCCATTGTCATTGGATTACATTTTATCTGTGGTAAGAATCCACTGAAGGGGGAAATGTTTGATCCGGGCACGATAATGCTGATAACGTATTATGGTTATGGCATTATGATTGGAACAATGTTCCTTTATTGGAAATTGTTTCAAAAGAAGACTCTGGCTGAACTTGGGTTTACGAAGAAAGCCTGCACATATTTTGTTGGTGCATTTGCGGGGCTAGTGTTGATAATTGTATCGGTTGTGTCAGTTGGGTTTACAGGTGCATTAACTTATCATGGTTTATTTAGTGATATAGATTATATCTACATATTACTTATGCTGGGTGGATTCATATGCCAGGGAGCAATGGAAGAGGTGCTTTGCAGGGGGATTGTTTTGCAGCTTCTTAAGGATAAGACTGGGATTCCGGTTGTTGTAGGTGTTAGCACAGCTCTTTTTATTATCCACATCTTGATAAAATGACGGAGGAAGGTGCAGGTATTATTATTATTGCAATAATCAATCTTATCCTTATATCAATTATTTTTTCACTTATTACACTACGAATGAATAGTATTTGGGCAGCCTGCGGGCTTCATACTATCTGGAACTTTACCCTATACAACATTCTTGGACTCAATCTGAGTGGGAATAATGGGGCAACGGCAGCAGTTTTAAATATGAGTTCAGAGGGAAGTAATGTATTAAATGGAGGTTTATATGGCATAGAAGCAAGTGCTGTTACTACAGTGGTACTTTCTACTGCATTGATACTATTCTACGCTGTCTCACGTTATACAGAGAAGTCTGTTGAAAACAAAGAGTTGCTGAACTAAAAATACTTATTTGTTATAATACAAAAGGAAAGGTGGTATAAAGATGGAGTTTAATAATAAACTTTATGAATTAAGAAAACAAAAAGGGTTTTCTCAGGAAGAACTTGCTAATCGGTTAAATGTATCGCGACAGACAATCTCAAAATGGGAGGTTGGCGAATCTACACCTGATATGGAAAATCTTGTGGCTATAAGTGAGCTTTTTGAAATATCTTTAGATGAACTTGTTCTTAATAAGGTACCTGAAGAAGCAGATACTTCTGCACAGGTTGTTAAATCTGAATTTTACAGTGATATAAAAGAAAATGTATTAACAGATGAAAACAGAAAGAAGGCAAAAAAAGGATTAAAAATAGCTGCAATTGTATTGGGAATTATAGTCCTGATAGACTTAATTTCATTTGTTATTTATGTATTGATGAATGGATTTCCACACTGACATTGACATACAACAAAGGGGGCGATGTAGCTGGATACAAGAAAAGAAGCTCTTGAGTTTGGCCTTTCATTTCCAGATACTTACCAAGATGCGCCATTTCATGATGATAACTGGCAACTTGTAAGATTTAAGGGGAATAAGAAGGCCTTTCTCTGGACTTATGAAAGAGATGGATTTATAAATCTGAATATTAAGGTT
>JAILEL010000203.1 GCA_024687845.1 Eubacterium sp. | reverse complement strand
GCTGTATGATAAGAAAACAGGGCTGAAGAATGAAAAGATATTGGATCATTATCTGGACGAAAGACTGCAGAATATTCTATTCCTAACCAGATAAGAATTATGTTTATCTGCGTTATAGCAGTTCTTGTCAATCAAGGGCATTTAATTATTGAAAATGATTGTTTTTTTCGATAAAATCCTATATTAGAGGGGATCAGACATACCTTAATGCTGTCGTGATCCTTTTCTATTTACTTATGGTGTTCTGATTTCCAGATCACGACCCGGTCGCCACGCTATAATGCAAACTTTCCAAAACATAAGAATTAGAAAGAAGCGTAACAAAACCGTATATTAAATCGTTCCGTAAACAATCGGTCTAAGACCAAACAAAAAAGCAGATGATCAGCTTTTCATCCACTTTTCCGTTTGGTCTTCAGTCCGATTTTTATCAGATTGAACTAAGTCGCGTCCGGGTGGTGTGGAAATTCAATCTATCGCTTTTTATACAAATTTTTAGGTGAATGTAATAGATTTCGTAAATTAGTTACTTTCCGGGAAGTATTTTCTCATCACAAAAAGACCTTCTAGGAAGGTTAAATAATAAAGTATTAAATTTGTTGGTTTCAACATAACATATATCTTCCTGACACTTGATGAGTAATCAGATTTCCACTGCACTTAGAACATTTATAGATGTCGTGATTATAAAGAATCATAAGTTTCTCTGCTACTGTTTTATCCCGTAGCTGTGATATATACTTTTTGCATCCAATCAGGTTTCTGCATAGAGTTATCTTTTCTCGTTTACATCGGCATGAGAGTATGCCATAATATCGGATTCTTACAAATCCTTTTGGTAACACGTGTAGTAGAAAGCGTGACAGGAATGCTTCGCCAGAAATGGTCATAGGTTTATATTTTCCACCATCAAGGTAATCCTTTGCACTGAAGGTTACATTCTGATCATCCATGCTGATGATTCTGCGATTGCTTATGGCAATCCTATGAGTATACTTGCCAAGATACTTGAAAACCTCTTGTGCTCCGGCAAAGGTTTCTTTTGTATAGACAATCCAGTCATTATCGTATAGTGCGTTTAAGAGTTCTTTGAATGTGTAGGAATTCTTAAGGTTACAGGCATTTCCGGTGTAAACAAGTTTACCTTCTGAACGGAGATTTTTAAGCTCATTAAGGTAATGTTTTTTGAAAACAGCAGACATAACCTTTACCGGAAGAAAAAAACTCTTACCTTTATCTTTCCAGTGATTCTTTTCATCCAGACCACCACCTAAAACTATTGTGTGTAAATGGGGGTGATAGTTAAGTTTGGACCCCCAAGTATGAAGGATACATATATATCCGATTCTTGCTCCGAAGTGCTTTGGATCTTTGGATAATTCTGCCAGGGTTTTATTTGCCGAATGATAAAGAGCATCATATAAAAGTTTCTGATTAGCATACACTAGAGGATAAAGCTGACTTGGAATAGAGAAGACAGTATGAAAATATGGAGCATCCAATACATCTTCCCTTCTTAGATCAATCCATTCATCAACATCCATCCCCTGACACATAGGACAGTTCCTGTTCTTACAGGAGTTATAGTGTATAAAGGTGGCATGACAAGATTCGCATTCACTGACATGTGCACCCATCTCTGCAGTGCGACAGTTACGAATACAACGTATCGCATTAAGTTGTTCGTCTGTAAATGATCTATCAGCAATCATAGGAACAAAGTTTTCAAATACACTTTGAATTGTGATGTTATTTGCGTCAGTCATTGTGTTTAGCCCTCCTCCTTCTGAGGAATATCAAGAGGGCTCTTAACACCCATAATCGACTTATTAGAGACGTGAATATACACTTCTGTTGAAGATGATGACCTATGACCAAGCATGGTCTGTACAAACTCTCTACTTGTATTATTCTCTATCAAGTGTGTAGCAAATGAATGACGCAGAGTGTGAGGATGTAAATCAATACCGGCTTCTTTTCCAACCTTCTTCATCATTATTTCTATTCCGCCGACATGTAAAGGATGATAGGGTTTTCTTAAGGAAACAAACAATACATCGCGTGGCTGAGGGTATGCGTGCCAATACTGTTTCAGCAACTCCAGTGTTCGTTCGGAAAGGACGGTCCAATGATCACCACGATTTTTACTATTCCTCACATGAACTTGCATAGAACTCATGTAGATATCTTCAGGAGAAAGTCGAGTTACTTCTCCAGCCCTGAGACCGGAAGAATAGATAAGAGCTATGATTGCTTTGTTTCTTATGTTATGAGCAGTATCAATGAGTTTTTCTATTTCTTCGCGAGACAGTGTCTTTGGTAGATTCCAGTCAACTTTCATTCTAGGAATGATATCTAAATCCCAAGGGATATGAAGTATGTGTCTGTAAAAGAAGGAAAGAGCAGAGCACATAGAATTACAGTAACCTGCACATGCTCCATTGCGTTTGCGCTCTAAAATATAGTTGCGAACATCTATAAGTGTCAGTTCAGACAATGGTTTATCATTGATCCATTCAAGAAACTTCTTTGTATGAAATTCATACATAAAGCTTGTTCTGGGAGAAAGATTTCTGATTTCACATTCATTATTCAATTTTTCGATTATATCTTCGTACATAAATAACCTCCATGATTAAAAAAGTGGATAGAAACTAACCGCGACCATGGAGGTAAACGAGCAAAATAGAAGTACTTGTATGACGATGAAATAGATGATAATATTTTCATGGCAGTAGTATTACATTTGTTTAAGTGTGGTAACTAAAACAATACTCTATTTCAGAGTAGTAATCTACTGCCTTTTGATAAATATAAAAGCTGCGCTACAGCCTTGGCAGGCCGTCGCGCAGCGACTTAGTTCTATTTGAATTTAACTTATATGAACTGAATTATGATGACTGAAGAAAGGTGACTGTATGAGAAAAATAGGATTAGTTGGAGGTACAGGTCCTGAATCGACCGTAATGTATTATAAAAAACTGAACTCTGAAATTGACAGGCTTTCAGAAGGTAAAGCTATGCCGGACATTGCTATAGAAAGTGTAAATTTCCGTAGAGCATGGGATTATGTTTCAAATAACAAATTTAATTTGCTGACTGATTATCTAGCGGATAAAATCAATTGTCTGATTTCTGGAGGGGCGGAGGTTGTTTCATTAACTGCTGTTACTATGCATATGGTATATGATGAGCTGTCAAAAAGGATCAGTTATCCGCTTGTCAGCATTCCTAAAGCAGTCAGTGAAGAAGTGGTGTTAGCCGGGATAACCAGGGTTGGACTTTTGGGAACTGTTTTCACTATGGAACAGGATTTCATGAAAAAAGATCTGATCTCGGAAGGAGTTCAAGTTTTTGTTCCGAATGAGAAAGAGCGTGAGCTTATAGGAAAAAGGATATTTGAAGAGCTAGAAATAGGGGTTGTAAAAGAATCTACTTTAGCTGAGCTTGTTACTATAATCAATAGAATGAAAGAGAGCGATGGGATAGAAGGCATCATATTGGGATGCACGGAACTGCCGTTAATCCTTAATTCAGGCAATTGTCCCGTAAAGTGTTTTGATGCAGTGGATATACACTTAAAGAAGTTGGTGTCTCTGTCTATGAAGTAGAATCCTTTATTTTTTTATATATTGTGCAGCGGCAAAATACTCCGGATATAGATGGGTATTATTATGAAGGGGCTGATGGAATAACGGAGATTGACATGTGGAAAACTCTGATTTATTACAAACCTGAATATATTGATCTTGCAAAGAAATTACAGGAAAATTATAGTGAACATCAAAAAGAGACAGATATTATTTCTGAAGAAGAGCAGGATGATGTTGAATACGCCAGAGAAAATCAATATGACGAAGCAATATTTATAGAAGATTCCGACACTGTTATTATCCACGATATCAAATCATTCTATACTAATAGATGTCCTGTCTCGGATGTATATTATCAATAACTTTGCCATTTACCTTAAAACCGGATAATTCATGTTCATACGGAAGTACATCGTGAAGATTGTGGATGATCCCGGTCCGTTTTTTGAACGCTGTACTTACCTGATTGAAGGCGGATACACAATGAGTAAATACGAATCCCGTAATCCCTTGAAAAAAAATTGGTTTGTAGGATTTTTTGATACATTATTGATACATTTTCGATATATAGTATGGGATTAATATGAGTAAATTCAAAATTATTGTGTAATATTTAGGGGGAAATGATTTTGAAGAAACCGGTTATATTATTATGTATTATGATTTTAGCTTTATGTACAGGATGTGGCTCGTCAGGTGATGTAAGCGAACCTGCTACAGAGAGCGGCTCTGTCACTGAGAGTAGTACCGATACAGCTGTCACTGAAGAAGAAACATCAGAGGAAGCTACGACAGAAGAAGCTGTAACAGAGGATACTGCAGCAACAGCTACCGAAGCAGAAAGTACTTCAAACGATAATGCATTTATAGATGAGTACAACTCTTTTGAAGTGACTTCAACCAGTTTGAATAATGGTGTCTGGAATGATGTCATATCTAATACTGACAAGGGCTTGAATAAATCGCCTCAGCTTCAGTGGAGTGCGGTTGATGGTGCCAGTCTTTATGTCATTATAATGGATGATAAGGATGCCTGGGACTTTATGCATTGGAAATCTGACAATGTGACCGAGACAAGTCTTGATGAGGGCTGGGCCCCGAAATCAGAATATGTGGGACCATATCCACCAACCGGAGCGACTCGTACATATGAAGTTTATGTTATCGCTCTTAAAGCGCCGGTTGAAAGAGTAAAGGGCGCCTTCGGTGCATCGAATCCGAAATTTGAGGAGAACTTTAAAGCATTGGATACAGATGCAGAAGGAAACAGCGGAAATATAATCGCTGTCGGAAGATTAGCAGGAACATTTACAAATTAAACATAAAACCAATATGTCGCGAATAATGAATGCCATGTCCGCAAGTTTACTTGCAAGGACATGGCTTTTGTTATTCGAGAGTGTTGTTTATCTATCTGAGCTTGGCGACAACGTACATCGGGACTATGGTAAAATAAACAAAAAATTAAGCTCTGAATAATGGGATGATATGGCGCAAAATAAACGAAATATTTGATAACAACCTTGATAGCTGCATTTATAGCAGTAATCGCAAGCTTTATATTTCCTCAGACGATGGTTCTTACTGAGGAAGTTGGTGAGCAGACACCTCCAGGAGGACTTGGAGAGGTTCTCAATAACCTTTTGATGAATATAATTGTTAACCCTATCCATGCGACAGCCAATGCTAATTATATGGGTATACTTCTGTGGGCGGTTATATTTGGAATCGCTTTAAAGAAAATAGCTTCTGATAGCACTAAGCAGATGCTTCAGGACTTTTCTGATGCAGTATCTCAGGGGGTTAAATGGATCATAAATCTTGCTCCATTTGGAATATGTGGTCTTGTATTTGAATCAGTTTCAAGTAATGGATTAAATATATTTGTTGATTATGGAAAAATCGTAGCTCTTCTTGTAGGAAGTATGCTGATGGTTTCTCTGGTTATTAATCCAATAATCGTGGCTATTTGTCTTAAATGCAATCCATATCCATTGGTGTGGAGATGTATTAAAGAAAGCGGATTTACTGCATTTATCATGTCAGTTCTGGCTGCTGTAGCAGCATGTGGTGCATCTGGAGTTGCTGGTGGTTCACTTCTTCTGATTCCTATGGCATGTTCACTTTTTGGTATATCCAATGATATTGCCATGCAGGTTGTTGGTGTTGGATTTATTATCGGAGTTATTCAGGATAGTGTGGAAACTGCGCTTAATTCTTCCGGTGATGTTCTTTTTGCAGCAACTGCAGAATACTATGAGTGGAGAAAGACAGGAAAAGAGCTTCCTGATTTTCTTTCTAAAAAAATAAAGGAAAGGCTTAGTCTGGCTATATCAGGATTATGAAATAAATCAATGGAAGATAAAAAAGTAAAAGGTCCTGAATCTAATCCCAAAGCACTTCTTCCGATAGGTATATTCCTTTTATTGTATCTGGGGAATGGTATATTTTTTGAATATATCAGTCCGGAAGAAGGACGGATGGGATTCTATGTTGTGTCAGTTGTACTGGCATTTTCGATATCTCTTATAGTTGCTTTTCTACAGAATAAAAAGCTATCTTTTGATGAGAAGATACATATCTGTGCCAAAGGAATAGGCGATGACAATATAGTTATCATGCTGTTTATATTTCTTATGGCAGGGGCATTCAGTGGAATAGCAAGTGAAGCTGGCGGTGCATACAGTACCGCAAATATGCTTTTAAATATAATTCCAGGAAGATTCGCTATTCCAGGAATATTCCTGATCTCGTGTCTTATCTCTATGGCTATGGGAACGAGTGTTGGTACTATTTCAGTTATCTCACCCATTGCCTGTGCGGTATCACAGAATGGAGGTCTGCCACTTCCTCTATGCGTAGGAGTTGTGGTTGGAGGCGCTATGTTTGGAGATAATCTGTCTTTTATTTCTGATACTACAATAGCTGCTACCAAAACGCAGGGCGTGGAGATGAAAGATAAATTCAAGACAAATATCAAGGTGGCACTTCCTGCAGCAGTTATTACATTTATTGTCCTTATTGTTTATGCGATAATCAATACCGGTGCCGAAGTAGGAGACTTTGAATTTAGTTTTATTCAGGCACTTCCATATTTTATCGTGCTTGCAATGTCAATAATCGGAATAAATGTATTTATCGTACTGATTACCGGTATCGTATTATTTATCGGTGCAGGAATATTAACAGGATCTCTTACATATGCTTCTGGACTTTCATCAATGGGAACCGGAATGTCAGGAATGTTTGAGACTATGATAGTGACAATCCTGGTGGCATCCATTGCGTCGCTTATGAAGGAAAATGGAGGATTTGAGACAATCCTTTCTCTGATAAGAAGAAAAGCAAATGGAAAAAGAGGTGGAAGCTTCGGAATATTCCTTCTCACTGCATTTATGGATATTGCCACAGCAAATAATACAGTAGCTATTGTTATTGCAGCGCCTATCGCAAAGAATATAAGTGATGAGTATGGAGTTGAACCAAAGAAAACAGCATCACTTCTGGATACCAGCTCTTGTATCATGCAGGGGATAATCCCTTATGGAGCACAGCTTCTGGTGGCAGCTAATATAGCAGGAATAACAAGTGTTTCATTGATACCATTTCTTATCTATCCGTTTATTTTGCTGATATTTGTAATAGTATCGATGATATATGAAAAATAATGCAAAACATGAGCTGAGGATTATTATGAATGAAGAAGATTACAAGGTTTTGATGATAGACGATGATGAACTTATTGCTCGTTCAACATCAAAGTATTTTAATCGTGTATGGTAGAGTTTTTTAGTAACGGTCGGGTATGAATAAATACAAATATTTGTTATAGTGAGAAAAATATAAATGAAGGAGTGACTATTATGGGAATTGATATTCAATATCTGTTATGGCTTCAGAATCTCAGGAATTCATTGGGAGGAGCGTTTGATGAATTTTTCAATGCACTGTCGAAGTTTGCGGTTGACGTTTTGCCTTTTCTTCCTTTTGTAATCTTTTGGGGAGTGGATAAAAGCTGGGGATATTTTTTCCTGACCAACCATTGGACCGGGGAACTTATAAACGGTGTGATTAAACTTACAGTATGTGCATACCGCCCATGGATTCGTTCGGACCAGCTACGATTGTTGCCGCATTCGGAGAACACTGGGGAAACCTTATTGCAAGAATGATCATGTTACTGTTTGCAATATGTATCTGGCCGATAGTCATCAAAAAGTCATGTGAAGAGAAATAAGACAAGGGAGACAGGGGGAATTAAATATATATTATACGAGGAGAAATAAGAAATGAAGTATAGTTTTGACACATATAGGCTCTATCAAAGTGAAAAGATATTTGCATATACAATCAGAATAAAAGTGACAATGAAAGAAGAAGTTGATGGCGATGTGCTTAGAAGTGCGGCTAACGTTGCCATAAAGAGATACCCATATCTCGCAGTGAATGTATTAACATAGCCTGATGGAGCTTATGATCTTATTCCTAATAACAATAAGGTCGTTGTAACTGAAACCAGTGATAAACTGCCTGATCTTGGCTCCGAAGAAGTTAATGGACATTTGCTTTTTTTGGACTATGAGAAGAAAGATATTTATTTTAATATAAGCCATTCTCTTTGTGGTGGACATGGATCATTTCCGTGGGTTATGACTACTGTTTATCAGTATGTTAAGGAAAAGTATGGTATTGAACCTGACGCGCCTGCTATCCGTAAGCCTGACAGTCCTTTGTTAGAGAATGAAACAGTCGAACCGACTCTTGATATGCTTCCGGATGAACCTCCATTTTATAAGTATGAGGGTAAAAATCCTCATATGATGTTAAGTGATTATTTGAATGGTATGTTTAATCCACTAAAGAGAAAGCCGAACTATATGGAATTTGCATTTAGACAGTAGCATTTTGGTAACAAAAACTTATTTCAATGCTAGTAATATAAATAATTAGTGTATACCTTCCGAAATTTTTACCATTTACCTCACTTCTTTTCTTTTAAATATTCTTTCAGTTTAAATGCACAGAAATATGGGAATGTGTAAATATTATTATCATGACCAATATTAAAATCGCCAAGTTTAATTCCATAAGAGATATCATTATAATTCTCATTATTTATCAATGTAGATAAAGACTTAGATCGGTTATTGTTAGATTTAACCTCGACAGGTATTAAATCGTTTTGTGTTCTGACAAAGAAGTCTTCTTCAAGCGTGGAGTTTTCTTTTTTGTAGTAAAAGAGTCCTAGTCCCTGTTTGATAAATGCTTCTGCCACAAAATTTTCGTATAGAGCACCTTTATTAATTCCAAGATTCTTATTTATTCGAAGGTCTTCCTGAGCTTCTTCATCTAACGCAGATACCAGTAAGCCTGTGTCTGGATAATATAGTATATATTTGTTCTCTTCGACAACATACAAGAGGGTGATGCAAAGCGAGCCCGAATGAACAATAAAAACCACCTTGACAATCTCTTCAAAAAGTATATAATTCGCTCTTGGTGCATTTTATTCTTTTGAATGAGAGGTTGTTAGTTTTGGAAAAAGCTAAAAATGTTTTTGAAATATTTAAGAAGGATTCTATCCTGTTCATATCAGGTATCCTAGCTGTTCTATCATGTTTTTTTGTTAAACCGGATTCGAGTTATATTGGATATATAAATTTCAGAGTATTAGCTATTCTTTTCTCTTTAATGCTTGTAGTCAGTGCCTATATAAGAATAGGAACATTCGACTATTTTACAAACAAGCTTCTTGGAAAAATCCATTCTGAAAAGCACATCTCTCTTTTTCTGGTAGTTTTGTCATTCTTTATGAGCATGCTGCTTACAAATGATGTAACTCTTGTTACACTGGTTCCTTTTGCTTTGAATGTTTTAAAGGCATTTAAGGATAGAAAAAGGACAATGTATACGCTGATTTTGATGACAGTATCAGCTAATCTTGGAAGTATGCTGACACCAATAGGAAATCCACAGAATCTGTATCTTTATACAGAGTATCATATTACGCTTTTGGACTTTATAAAGCTTATGTTGCCTTATAGCACAGTTTCTTTTATACTTCTTATCATAAGTGTGATAATGCTAAATAAATCTGATAAGACGATTGATACAGCTTTAACTGAAGACGTAGAGGCTCCTAAACGTTTGCCTCTCCTTGTTTATACAGCACTTTTCGTAGTATGCCTGCTTACTGTATCAAATAAACTAAGCTATATTATTATGTTAGGAGTTGTGGTAGCAGTTGTACTTGTGTTTGATAAAAAGTCATTTGTAAATATCGACTATGGTTTGTTATTTACATTTGTATTTTTCTTTGTGTTGATAGGCAACCTTGGTAGAATAGATATAATTCATGATGCATTGTCCCGAGTTATAGAAAAAAATGTAACATTGACAGCTGTTCTGGCATCACAGTTTATAAGTAATGTTCCAGCAGCAATGCTTCTTTCTGCGTTTACTAAAAAAGGTCCATCATTACTTATTGGAACAAATCTTGGAGGCCTTGGAACTCTGATTGCCAGTATGGCAAGCTTAATTACATATAAATTTTATAACAAGGAGAAGAAAGATGGAGAGCATTATCTTCTTTCCTTTTCGGTCATTAATATTTTGTTCCTTGTTATTCTACTCATTCTTTATTTTGGATTAAGTATGTAAAAATATTAAGAGTGAAAATAATTGGAAGAAAAAGTGACCGTGGTCATAGAAAGATATGACCGCGGTCGCTTTTTGTTCGGGCTTTTCCTATACAATGGGGCCATTACGAAGGATAGATATTTACTGATTTGTGCTGACAAAGGAGAGAGCGATGAGCATATGAGGACGAAACGGAAGTACCGCATTTATCAGTGTTAATATTGGTTGTTATTTGTTATAATCCATGTATGAAGGATATCGGTATCCTCGTATCAACAGATGTAGATATTGATGGTAATTCTGGGAATATAGTGGCTATTGGTCACCTTTCTGGAGAATTCACTAATGAATAATCAAGCTTTATAATATATGGTATTATTCAAGAAGAAAGAAATCCAGGGATTTAAGGAGAGAAGATTGTAAATGAATTATACTCATAAGATAAAAAAGTTATTTTTATATGCAGGACTGGAGAAGGAAGATTATGAAAAAGTAATTCCCAGAATCCGTGAAGAAAATATGCTGCTTCTTATAGTTTTTTCACAGCTGGCAGTTGTTATGTTTATGATACTGTTTTTCGCCAGCTTTTTTTCTATCGGCTTCGCTTCGGTAAATACTGGTACTTATCTGACATTTTCCATAATAATGCTTGGTATTCTTTTATTTGGTCGTTTCCTGTTGCCTAAACAGCCTAAGCTGGTAATGTATTTTGTGTATCTCTTTGAGATAATGCTATTTGTATTTGGAATTCATATCTCACTACTTCATCTGGAAAAGCCGGCAGTTTCTGCAGTTGCATTTTTACTAGTGAGTCCGCTGCTTTTCTATGATAAACCTATAAGACTGACATTTCTTATTGCAATTGCTGTTGCGGTTTTTTGTGTGATAGTTGTTCATGTCAAGAATCCTGACGTAATCCAGTCAGATGTCTGGAATATGATTACTTTTGGAGTCGTGGCAGTAGCTACTACAGTTTTTATTATGAGTATAAAGATGAGAGCTCTTGTACAGTCCGAGCAGATAGAGTACCTGAGTCAGACTGATCTGCTTACTGGAGCAAAGAATCGAAATCATTATGAGAATAAGCTTGCCGAATATCCTAAGATGTGTACATCTAATCTTATCTGTGTTTATGCAGATGTAAATGGACTTCATGAAATGAATAATAAAGAAGGCCATATGGCTGGAGACAGGATGCTGCAGGAGGTTGCAAGAGTGATACAGCAAAGGTTTGGAACTGAAGATACATATCGTATCGGAGGTGATGAATTTGTTGGCTTCAGAGTAGATGGACACATGGAGTATGTTTCATCCGAAATAGACCAGATGAATCAGGAACTGGCTCAAAAGGGTTATCATGTATCTTTTGGATTTTCTTCACATGAAGTAACTCAGGATGAGTTTGATATGCAAAGCTTAGTCAAAGAAGCAGAAAGTAAAATGTTTGATACAAAAAGAGAATATTATCGTGAGATGAATATTGATAGAACGAACAGGCAGTCTTAATCCTATGCTATTTATACGAGGCGATATAGATGGATACAAGAAAAGAAGCTCTTGAATTTGGCCTTTCATTTCCAGATACTTACCAAGATGCGCCATTTCATGATGATAACTGGCAACTTGTAAGATTTAAGGGGAATAAGAAGGCCTTTCTCTGGACTTATGAAAGAGATGGATTTATAAATCTGAATATTAAGGTT
>JAILEL010000352.1 GCA_024687845.1 Eubacterium sp. | reverse complement strand
CCGAAGTAGCTGATACATCTCTCGCCAGAATATCACTTTCCTTAACTCTTCTTCTCTTTGACACCTGGGCTTTACCACCCGCTCGTATCTCCTCAATAGCTTTCTTCTGAGTTCTTCCCGTAACTATTCCAAAAGCATGAGGAATATCCATTAAGAAAAATATTACAACCGATGCAATCAGAAAGAGTATTGATAGCACCAGTCCACCGTAAAACATTGCACTAAACATTGACTATCACTCTCCTTCCTCTGTAGAATCAGTACTTGAATCAGATTCTGATGTTTTGCTGGTATCTTCAGTCTTTGTCTCGTCTGATTTTGCAGAAGCATTTAATGAATCTTTTATCTTGACCATTTCAGAAGATCTCTTGCTCCAGTTCTGAAGGCTGTCTATTCCTTCTATTTTATTACCTTCGTCATAAACCGCAAGAATTTCTTCCTTCTGGTCTTTTGACCATTTCATAGGATCCTGATTTGCTTTTTCAAATGTAGTATACAGATAATCAAGATGGTCAACATATATCTGTTTTGCTTCTACATTTCCTGAACCCATTTCATCTTCAGCTGTCTGATATGTTTCTATAGCTTTGTCATTTTCATTCATCTTTCCATATATATCAGCAATACTTCTTACTGCTAATACATAATTCTGGATATAAGATTTTAATATTTTATTATCTTCTACATTTATATCTACACTTTTAACTTTGCCTTTAACAAGCTTTATTACTTCCTGATAAGATATAATGGCTTTGTCATAATCATCTGATGCTTTAGTTACATCACCATCTTCGCCAACCTTGCTGTTTCCTATCTGTTTATATATCTCACCAAGATTTTTGTTAAACTCATATGAAAAATCTGACTGGCTCTTTCCCTCTTCTTCACCAGTATATTCATCCAGGCATTCAAGCGCTTCTTCCATAGCACTCTCAGCTTTTTCAGGAACACCATCTTCCTTTAAGTTTGCAGTGTATAGATTTCCAATAGTTTTATAATTAATATACTTCTGAACATCAGAGTTCTTATAATAATTACTGTTATACCCTGAGAAGTTATCTACTATATAAATTAATTCTTTAATATTTGGATTAGTACTTGAAAGAATACGTGCCATATCGCCATAATACTGAGCCTGCTCGCCGTAGTCAGCAGAATCCTTATTAACCATTGCAAAATACTTAGCAGCCGCACCATAGTTCTCAAGCTCTACAAAATAGGTAAGTCCCATTTTATACAGAACTTCATCATTTTTATTAACATCACCAGTTCCGGCTTTTATCTTATTTGCAACATCGGTAAGTCCATCTTCAAGATTTAGCCCTGAATTCGGTTTACTCTGAGAATCAATATAAAGATCGATATATTTAACATATCCGTCAGCTTCCTGAGGATTCTGTTCAAATGCTTTCTTGAATTCTTCTCTTGCTCCGATATAATTCTCTTCCACCTTCAGATCATCACCATTCTGGATGAAAGCGGTGTAATTATTTCTTGCTTCTTTATTCATTCCAGTCTTACCACCAACTGCCATTCCAGCAAATATCAGGGTAAGCGCTACTGAAGTTGCAAAAATAGCAACTTTCTTTTTATTTGCATTTTTATAGCTTACATCAAGCTCTGTGTAATGCTCTAATGCATAAATAAGTTCGGAACAGGATTGATATCTTTCATTTGGATTCGGTTTGGTACATTTAAGAATAATTTCTTCCAAACCTGTCGAAAGCGAAAGGTCAACCTGTCGAATAGGTACCATTTCATAAGGTGGTTCCTGCGGATTTTTTCCAGTAACCATATGATATAAAGTCGCACCCAGATTATAAATATCAGTTCGGGCATCTGTTTTATAGATACCACGTCCCTGGGCGTCACCAAACTGCTCTGGAGCAGCATATCCTCTGGTTCCAAGAGCTGTCGTATCAGCGTTATTTTCTATATCATAAGTTTTTGCTGTACCAAAATCGATAAGCTTTACATCACCGTCAGGTTTCAACATAACATTAGACGGTTTCATATCTCTATATATAATAGGTGGATTCATTGAATGCAGATAGTCGAGCGCTGACGCAAGAGATAATCCCCATTCAATAACCTGTTCCTGAGGAAATGCACCAACTTCCTTAAGTTTATCCGCAAGGTTTTCACCTTCAATAAAGTCCATAACAACGCAGATTGTCCCGCCATACTTTACAATATCAATAATACGCGGAATAACCGGATGATCCACATTTTTTAAGATATTAGCTTCTCGCTCTAATCCCTTAAGCAGAATCTCAGTGCTTTTAGATCCGTCGTTTTTAATTTCCTTGACCGCAAGCTGCATGTTCATGCGATTATTACGGGCAAGATAAACTACAGACATTCCACCCTCGCCTATCTGCTTCAGTATTTCATATTTTCCGTCTAAAACGGTACCTTCTTTTAACATGCTTTATTCTCTCCACTCACTACTACCATTACTACTTCTTTATAATATCTATAATGATCATCTATCATTTTTGATAAATTGACAATGACACCCTCTACATTGTCTTAATAGCAGCAACGGTTATATTGTCTGTTTCTCTACGATTTTTTACAAGCTCCGTGAGATAAACACAACCATATTTTAATTCTTCGGTCGAAGGAGTATTCTTCGGCCCAAGCTTACTCATAATCTCTTCATCTGATATCTGATGTCTGAATCCATCAGAACAAACAAAATATACAGCATTACGCTGAACTTTTCCCTTCAGGAAATCTGGAGTTACTTTTGCAGATGCACCTACACACTGAAGCAATACGCTTCTACGAGGATCTACCTTTGCTTCCTCAGGGGTCATTCTTCCGGCAGCTACTTCTCTGGCTACAAAGGTTTGATCTTTGGTAAGAATTCGAACTTCATTAGCCAGTTCATAAACACGGCTGTCACCTACATGTACTATATAGAACTCATCTTTGTACATGAGCATAGCTGAAACAGTAGTCCCAAGCATAATATTATGGTCGGAACCATATATTCCCAGAAGTCTGTTTTCTGACTGAATGATGCTATTCCAGTCATCTCTAAGTCTTAGAGCTGAAAATGTACCATCTACTATCTGGGCACAAAATTCATAATCAAACCAGTTACAGAACGCATCGATTACTTCCTTCGAAGCAAGTTCCCCCTTAGCAAGTCCACCCATTCCATCACATACAATTGCGAATGCCACCTTGCCTTCAGGAGAATCTATAATTCTGATGGCAAGGGAATCCTGATTCGTACTTTTTCTAATTCCTACGTCAGTATTATAAGTTGCGCTGTATTCCATACTACTCTTCTCCTTCTCTCAGGAAGAATGTAAAGTCTTCATCTCCGAACTTCACTTTCATATTCGCCTTAAGAAGAATCTCTCTTCCAGGCTCAAGTCTTTCGCCATCAATCCATGTTCCATTTGTGGAGTCGTTGTCCTTCAAATAATTAACGCCATTTCTTCGGATAACAATAACATGCACACGACTGATAGCAGCATTGTTTTCTATCGCATAATCAGCATGAATCTTTGATTTACCAATCTTAAATTCATCCTTCTCAATATATATTTTCTCTTTTGTCTTTTCACGAACAAAATGAGGTTTAAGTACCATCATTCCATCCTGCATTCCCTTCGGCATTTCCGGAGGAACTGGTGCAGCTGGTGGAAT
>JAILEL010000224.1 GCA_024687845.1 Eubacterium sp. | reverse complement strand
TGATAACCAGTTTCTTTCCCTTAACAGTTACCTTTGCGATACCTTTTTTTGAAAGACTCACTCTTATTTTTTTATACTTATTCTTTTTGTCTTTTACTGCATTTTTAACCGTCTTACCAGCAGTTACACTTAATGATGTTTTTGAGAATGTAAGCTTTACTTTCTTCTTAGCAGCATATACCGGAACATTTATAATACTTAAAACAAATGCAATTACTAATATGAGAGTAAGTGTTTTATTTATTTTACTTGATTTTTTACCCATGTATCATTCTCCTTCAAGCTTTCCATACTTTTTTCTTACAATTTATCAATGATGATAGTGATTCAAAAATTAGTCCGACATATCCACATCCAAGGTTGCACAGATAGTCATGTCAGGATATACCTCCTGAATCTCCTTAACTATACTGTCGTAGATACGTTTACGATCCTTAATATCATAATCTATGATCAAATCGAATCTGAAAGTATTGGTCTCCTCTTCAAGATAGAATCCATGAACCTCCAGTGCCTCTTTATATTTTCCTGCTACTTCGCGAACTGTATTTTCAATCTCTGCAAAGTTGCTATCTAAGGTATTTATAGAATATACTGAGATTCCTGTCATTATTACTCCCGTTTCCTTAAATACCTTTTCCGTTATAGCTCTTTCCAGTTTATCAAGTTCACGGGCTGTCATTGTGTCTGGAACTTCAACATGCACCGAGCCTACCATTCTTTCAGGACCATAACTGTGAACTACAAGATCGTAGGCGCCTCTCACCTCATCAAAACTTGTGACAATATTTTTAATATTCTTCGATAACTCTGAATCTATTCTTTGACCTAGAATTTCACTCGTTGTATCACTTATCATTTCAAATCCGGACTTGATAATGATAATAGAAATAACTACTCCAAGATAAGCTTCAAGACTAAATCCTGTTAATATAAAGACTATAGCAGCAACAAGTGTGGCTGTAGATATGATAGAGTCAAAAAGAGCATCCGTCCCCGAAGCCACCAGTGAATCCGAATTGACTTCCTTTCCAACCTTTTTCACATATAGTCCAAGAAATATTTTCACAAAGATTGCTACAACAACTATAACCAGAGAAACTGCCTTATAGTCCGGTGTAGTCGGACTGATAATCTTCTTCACAGATTCAATCAATGCAGTAAAACCGGCATACAAAATGATTACCGCAATCGCCAGTGTACTTAAATATTCTATTCTTCCATGTCCGAGAGGATGTTTCTTGTCAGGAACCTTCCCAGCAATCTTTGCCCCAACAATAGTTATTATTGAAGATATCGCATCACTCAGATTGTTTATCGCATCCAATGTAATAGCAACGGAATGTGATAAAAGACCTACCATCGCTTTAAATCCAGCAAGGAACACATTTGCCACAATTCCGATTATGCTTGTTTTAATAATTTGTTTTTCTCTTTCCAAAACTACTTCCTCATTTTATCCTTTTTGCAGATTATAACATAAAGAAGTGAATATCTCAAAAACTATAAGTTTCCTGCTACAATGCAAAAATACCAAGGGACTGATTCCCTTGGTATTTTTGCTATAGCTTATTTCGTTATTATTCAACGTTAATTAGATTGTGATTTATCAGTTAATATAACGTTGTATGAATAATTTGTATTACCATTATAATAAGATCTTACCATTATCAGATATTCATTACCCTTTACAACCTTAATCGTTCCAGACTCATCGAAACCAGAAGCAGTAGTTATAAGATTTTGGGTTGTTTTGTTATATACAACTACTTTTATGTCAGATGTGCCGGCTGATTGTCGATTATCTTTAATGCCAATACTAGTTGACGATTCAGGTTTAAAGGAATAAATATGGTAGTATGGTTTACTTGATACTTTTCCTGAAAGAGTAAAGGTATCACCGTCTGCAAAAGATACATTTCCAGCTATATCAAGTGGCTTAGATGTTCCTCTTCTAACTGGTATAGCTTCAACAGTAATGTTCTTATTAGAAACAGTGAAATTAGCCTTAACAGAGTCAATCGGATCTTCATCAAACCAAGTAGCGCCTTCAGATAGTGCTACCAGTGAATACGTTCCAGGTAATAAATATAGGGTATCCGTAGCTCCATAACTATATCCTTCAGAATCAACCCATGAACCACTAAAGCTTGAGCTAGTTATTCCCTCAGGAAGAGAAATTTTAACCTTATATAAAGGAATCGTAATATCAAATCCTGATTTTGATTCAGTAAGATTTTGGGAATACATGTTTTTAATATAGCTTGATTTTTCAGAATTTCCTCTATTGAAATATACACTTACATCATAGGTTCCCGAATTAATTAACAATTTGAATGTACCGTCACTTTTTGTGGTTACACTACTGTCCGTTGTATACTTATCAGCTCTATTTTTATTAACAACAGCTACATGAACGTCTTGAACAGGATTTCCAGTAGAATCTTTAACTATACCTGTGATAATTACTGCCTGTTTGATAACAAAAGTAACATTTGTAGTTGTGGTGATTTTTTCATCTACCGTATCTGTTACTTTAACCGGTATGGTATAAGTGCCAGGATCATCAAAATAACCGCAAAGCTTATTTCCATCAAAACGACAATCATAGGTTTTAGTATTTGGTAAAAAATCATATGTATATGAACCTGAACCACCAGTGACACTTATTTCAGCTTTATATCCAGAGTCGTATGGACATAATCCATAGTAAGTTTTTGAGGTAGCAAATATTGTAGTATTAGAACCAACGATGAATTTGACTTTTTTGGTAAATGTATTGCCCATTTCGTCTACGGCAGTATATATTGATTCTGTTAATCCAGGTTTTGTTGGAGTTCCAAATATAAACAGGGAATTATTACGCACCTTATATTTAAGCCCTGCTGGAAGGTTTGTTATCTTATGTGTACATAAGCCTTCTGCTCCAATAGCACTGAGTTCACACTCACTCGTAAGAGGAACATTTACTTTAAGCTTATATACAATTTCTGAATCATAGTTAGCAGCAGCTTCGTTGAATTGAGCCTCTGCCTCCTTTGTTCCATTAAGAGATGGAATAACAACCTTTACATAATTTCTAAGACCAACATATGAATAATCACCTATAGTAATTGTGTAATTTACATTATCTTTTGTAGTTAACTCTTTAATATCAAGGCTAGCTCTGTAGGTCCCTGAATACATAGCTTTCATATAGAGCTGAACGTCATTTTTAGTAAGGGCCTTAGGCTTTGAAAGTTTAAATGAAATCGACTGATAATTGCCGACATAAGCTGAAAGCAGATTGATTGTATTATCAGGTTTTGCTACTACTTTGAGAGCAATATCAGCTTTCTTTCCAGAACCATCAGTTGCCATAGCAGTGATTTTAACACTACCTGTTTTTATAGCCTTAACTAAACCATTTTTTGTAACTGTTGCAATATTCTTGTTGCTGGTTTTCCATGCCAGAGTTTTTGATGCTGTATTCTTGCCAGAAGCTTTGGCCTTAAGTGTAAGGGAACCTCCTGGATAAAGAGTAGTTGATGCTGGCTTAGTAATCGTAACCTTGGTTACGGCTGTTTTCTTTACAGTGACTGTAATAGTAGCTGACTTCTTTGGATTCTTTACAGATGTAACTACTACTTTAGTTTTACCAGGTTTTACACCTTTAATCACACCCTTTGCACTTACAGTAGCTATCTTTGGATTAAGGCTCTTGTAAGTTACCTTCTTGTTTGCCGGCTTGTTAGGTGTGGCAGTTACAGTAGTAGTGAGTTTGATAGTTCTTCCTTTTGCAACCACGACGGATTTGGAACTTCCAGTCAGAGAATTAACTGTAGAAACCTTTTTTACAGTAACTCCAGCAGCCTGGACTGTTGAACCAGAAACTATCGGGCTAAAAGCCGTTGACAAAATCAGAATCACGGTAAGCAAAATAGATAGTTTTCTTAAATACTTTTTCATGATACCCCCCCTTTTTTTTAACTGTTAAATAGTTACTTTTTTTATTCTAATGTACCTGCATCGCAAGTACTATAAAAATCGTATTTACAATCTATCATACGAATAGGCAAAATACAAAACCTTTCATTACCTGATATGCCTTTTAAAGAAGTCCATCTGGTCATCGTTAGCTTCTTTGCCGAATTCATTTCTCATATCGACGTGAAATACGTGATATGTGTTTCTATTTCCGTAAATCTTATATTTACATTCCACTCCTCTACTCTTTAAGAGTTTCGCCATTGGCTCACAATCCTCCATGAGGAAATCACCTTTAGCACTAAAAAGATATGCGGGTGGAAAATCTTCATTAATATATTCAAGAATATCGAGCTTATTTCCAAACTTTTCAGGTTTTGTTGTAAGGTAATCCAGAAGAGCGCCTCTCTTCTTCTTATCCAAAAGGTTCTTCTTCAGGTCATAGGTGCCACAACATAGACCAATAGCTCTGATTTTAATCCTTGGTTTCTTGAAATCCATAATGCTTCTATATTCTTTACTGGAATATATAACACCGTACTGACTTGCCAGCTGCGCACCAGCAGAGTCACCGACAAGGAAAATATTATCCATATCAAGATTATATTCATCAGCATTAGATATCATCCATTTGATAACGAGATTCAGGTCCTCAAGAGGAGCTGGAAACTTGTATTTTGGAGCCAGTCTGTAGTTAAAATTGATGACAGCGAAGCCTCTCTCTGCAAGGCTTGCACAATAAAACTGATAAACCTCCTTGGTTCCATATACATAACCACCACCATGAATGCTAATGATAACCGGAAGCTTCTTCTTAGGCTTTGTAAAGATTCCAAATATCTTTGAGTCACTGGACTTCTTAGAATCTTTAGAATCGGTTTCTTCGTTAGAATCACTTGAGTCATCATACGTCTTGGAATCATTTACAGACTTAGAACTGGATGCAGGAAAGCAGATATCTAAAGTATGATACTTCTTATTTCGACCATATCGTATGTCACGAACATACTCAACACTCTCCGGAATCTCAAGTCCAGCATCCCTTTTTGCGTCAGACTTAGTACATGCTTTAACGAACATGAAACTTGATAATGACATAATAATCCCCCTTTGATATTTCTGTGAATAGTAACACTCGGCCAGCTTTTTTCATAAGGTTAGCCAAGCCCTCTATTGAAATATAACACTATAATAATTGTATAACAACCAGAAAACAGCAGTAATACTTCATTTTATACGTGTTTGTTACTATTTACGGTTAACTGTGTTTGCCAAAATAATCACAAGGTGATATTCTGTTACTATTCACAGTTAACTCAAAAAGCATTCTTAAGTCCACATCGAATATGGCTTATTATTAAGCAAGCTTAAATAAGCCTAATATTCGATGTTCTATTGCCTCCTTCGGAGGCACTGAATCATGCTTTTTGAGTTCCTGCTTCACAGGTATCATGAGATAAGTAAACAAAAAGTGCCTGCAAGCATTCATTTTTGTTACTTATCTCATGAACTGTGAATAGTAACGATATTCTTACAAAAAGTGTAAAATATTATAAGACAAAACGAAGTGTTATTTTTTATGGGGGAAATATGAAATATCCGGAACTTACTACTCTATGCTATATTGAAAAAGATGGAAAGTATCTGATGATGCATAGGGTAAAGAAAGAAATCGATATAAATAAAGACAAATATATCGGAGTAGGAGGACATTTTGAGTATGGAGAAAGTCCCGATGACTGCCTACTCCGCGAAGTAAAGGAGGAAACCGGTCTGATACTTTCAGAATATCAGGCAAGAGGAATCGTAACCTTTATCTATGGTGACTCAGTTGTAGAATATATGCATTTATATACTGCCACTGGTTTTGAAGGAGAACTTTCAGACTGTGACGAAGGAGATCTTGAATGGATTGACAAATCAGCAGTCTACGATCTTCCAATCTGGGAAGGAGATAAAATCTTCTTCAGATTAATAGAAGAGAACAGACCGTATTTTTCACTTAAGCTGGTTTATTCAGAAACAGACGATCTAGTGGAAGTAAAACTGGATGGTAAGGAGCTTGTATAGATAGCCGATTGTGCCTTAATTATCAATTATTGTTGCTACCAAGTTAGCGTGACTTAAGAATCACTTCATTGATTGTCGCAGATTTAACTGATATGATGTCAACCGACATTAAAGAAAGGAAGATCCTGGGGAGTCTCCTTTTGCACAGCCGACATCCCCAGGATCTATGGTGGTTATAAAACCATGGTTAGTGTATCAGACTATGTCTGCGAACGCAATGAGAAAGACGATTTTTTCGTATAAAGAGTAATGAGAATCCGCCTTGTCCCTGCTGTGGAGGTAGATTGCTTAAGAAGGACTGGGTTAGGAGAATCAAGAAGAAATCAGGTGGAGAATCTGAATGGAGGCTGATAGAAAGACGTATTTGTGAGGAATGTAAAGTGACTCATAGAATACTTCCAGATGATCAGGTGCCTTACAAGCATTATGGATCAGAGCTTATAGAAAAAGTTATAGATGATAATCTTTCAGAGGATGAGGTTTTAGAAAATGAAGATTATCCATGTGATGATACTAAAGCAAGATGGCGTGAATGGGGAATATATCTGATGAATAATGCTGAAGGTCAGATTAGATCAGCGGTGTATCGGATTCTTGATTATGGAGCTGAATTTTTATTCATGAGAGACTCATTACTCGAACGTATAAAGGGGAGGATTAGAAGGGGCTGGTTGTCAGTTGCATTAAAGATAATGGTGAATACCGGTGGCCTGGGAGTTATACCCAGATCACCATAAGACGTTATCCCCCTACTTTGTTTTGTTGTCGCTAAGAGACTGAAGTAAGATGAACCTAACAAATGAAAAGGAGGTGCATCTTACATGGAAAGTAAGGAGCTAAGAAAGTGGCAGAATGAGCAGGCTTTAAGAAGGTTTACCATGATATCTCCGTTATTGGATGAAGATATCGACGAGGCAAAGAGGCGACAGCTGAGGGAAGAGATAGCTGAAAAGGAAGGAATATCAACAAGAACTCTCTATCGTTATGAAGAAAAGTACAGGAAAGACCAGTTTGATGGACTGATTCCCATGAACAGAGAGAAAAGACGATCCCAAAAACTTCCGGACAACTTTGATGAAATAGTTGGAGAAGCAATCCAGCTAAAGAGAGAGGTTCCAAGAAGAAGTGTTAGGCAGATAATCCTGATACTTGAATCAGAAGGCTGGGCTCCTCCGGGCGTTATTCGACCATCTACTCTTCAGAGGTATCTGTACAATGCCGGGCTTGGCGTGAAACAGATGAAGAGGCAGGCCGAAAGACAAAATACATCAAGTAGAAGGTTCTGCAGACCACATAGACTTGAACTGCTGCAAGGTGATATCAAGTATGGGCCTGAAATAAGGACGAAGGAAGGTAAGCTTATAAAGACATACCTATCATCACTGATAGATGATCATTCAAGATATATCGTACAGTCAGAGTTTTATGACAATGAAAGAGCGGAAATCGTTGAAGATACGTTTCATAAGGCTGTTTTAAAGATTGGCATTTGGGATAAATCGTATTTGGATAATGGAAAACAATACATATCCAGACAACTTCAGGAAAGTTGTGCGAAGCTTGGAATACGTATTCTCCATGCGAAACCGTATGAATGTCAGGCGAAGGGGAAAATTGAGGTCTTCCATAAATCGGTGGACAGATTTATAGCCGAAGTACAGGTGGCGCATGTTCATAGTCTATCTGAGCTGAATGAAAAATGGAAGATATTTCTTGAAGAGGATTATCAGAAAAAAGCTCATAGTGGAATCAAGGAGTACTATGAGGCTATGGATGTCGAAGTTCCACCAGGAGGGATATCTCCGATGGTTGAGTGGAACAGAGACGAACGTCTCCAGAGATTTGTGGATGTAAGAACAGTTGCTGAAGCATTTACACATCATGAATCAAGAATAATAGATCCGTCCGGATGTTTTGATTTTGGCGGAAGAAAGTATGAAGCAAGTGCAGCGCTGGCGAATCTGAAAGTGGAAATAGCCTATGATCCATTAAATACCGAAACAGTAAAGGTGAGATATGGAAAGATGGATGAGATAGATGCTCATCCGGTAAGAATAGGTGCATATGCAGATAAGAAACCAGCGAGACCTGTAGGACTTACAAATGAACTTCCGGAGACGTCAAGATTTCTGGATGCACTTGAAAAGAGATATAAGGAAGATCATAAGCTTAAAGCTAATGCCCTGTCTTTCAAGGATTATGGAAAGGCGGGTGAAGAATAATGTACGAACAGTTTTTCTCGATGAAGAATACACCGTTTACCAGAGACATTCCTGCAGACAGACTGTACACATCACCAAAGCTTGAAGATGCAATAGGAAGGTTAAAGTATTCGATAGATAATCAAGGATTTGCAGTTGTAATGGCTGATCCAGGGTGTGGAAAATCGACACTCATGAGAATGCTTGTATCAAGGCTGCCCAAAGAGAGATATCTTCCATTGTATCTGACAGATTCACAGCTTACACCGAGATGGTTGTATGCAGGACTTCTCGATCAGATGGGACTTGAAGCAAAATTTTATAGAGGAGATTCAAAGAGGATCCTTCAAAAAGAAATAGATGCAGTAAAAAAGGTACAGAAGAAAAATGTAGTCTGCATTCTTGATGAAGCACATCTTCTCGAAAAAGAGACACTAGAAGAATTCAGATTTTTGCTTAACTGTCAGTTCGATTCAACAAGTCCGATGGCGTTAATTCTTGTGGGTCAGAAGGAACTATGGGAAAACAAGTTGAGACTGCAAAAGTATTCAGCAATAAGGCAGAGAATAGACATGCATGTAGTATTGGATAGGCTTGACAGATCAGAGGTAACACAATACATAGCAGCACATATAGCCTATTCAGGATATACAGGCGAACTCTTTACGAGCGATGCCGAGGAAGAAATATATAAGATAACGGCAGGAATACCAAGGGTGATAAACAGGACTTGTGAGAAGGCACTTATGTACGCATATCAGCAACAGAAGAGGCTGATAGATGGAAACATGGTTCGGTATGTGGCAGATCATGAAATGCTTCAGATAGAAGAAGTATGATATACACACGAAATGCATACGGGTAAGTGCTTATGAAAAAACGAGTAAATATATCTCTTTCTGAAGATACCCTAGAAAGATTGAAACAATACGCCTGGGAACATCATACAAATGTGAGCCAGGCGATAACGGATTGGATATGGTCCGAAAAGGTGAAGAATTCTCAGATACGAGGACAACAAACAATAAAGGGATGTGATCAGTAGTCACGTCCCTATGACACAAAGATGAACAGGGTTGTGACAGGCTTGCATAGCAAAACTGTGACAGCTCATGAGATTAATAACATTAGTCGAAAAAATAAGAGGGGGTGTAAAAATAATAAATTATACCTGAATAAAAATATAATTGGGAGATGTGTTTTATGAAGTCAAAGATAAGAAAAGTATTGAATAAGTATGAACATATTATTTGTTCAGTTTTAATGTTTATTGGAATTTTAACATTAAATCAATGTGGGAAAAATTGGTACCAACCAGTAGAACCTGATGGCTTTTCAGACTTTATCAAAAAACGCTGAAAATGCATGGGAAAAATGGTTATTCTAAATTTATAAAATTGAGTAGGAGGTAGTGAGAATGAGGAAGAATATGAAAAAGTATTTTTC
>JAILEL010000160.1 GCA_024687845.1 Eubacterium sp. | reverse complement strand
ATCCTTCGTGCTAAAGGAATCGTTCCTGATAAGGATGGAAAATGGCAGGAGTTTGACCTCGTACCGGGTGAATATGAGCTTAGAGAAGGCTCACCAGATTATACAGGAAAACTCTGTGTTATTGGAAGCAAGCTGAATGAAGAGAAAATAGCTGAACTGTTCGGCCTGTAGAATAAGTATAAATACAGAGGGAAAAAATATGTTTAATAAAGAACCAAAAGAGATTCCGGTTTATGTTTTCATGGGATTCCTTGGAAGCGGAAAAACAACATTTGCTATTGATACTCTGGTGAATCAGAACTTTACTGAGGGCGCCAAGACACTCCTTCTTGTTTGCGAAGAAGGCGAAGAAGAGTACGATGAAAAAGTACTTAATGAAAAGAATATCTATCTGGAATATATTGATGACAGCACCATGACAACAGAGCATATGATGGAGCTTGGTAAGAAATATAAGCCTGAAAATGTCATGATTGAATATAACGGAATGTGGGAACTGGACAGAGTTTTCGAGCTTCGTGTACCAAAAGGCTGGACAGTAGTTCAGGTAATCTCATTCGTAGACGCTACTACATTTGATCTGTATGTAAATAATATGAAGAAAATCATGATGGATCAGCTGAGAAACGCAGATATGATAATCTTCAACAGATGTACTGAGAATACACGTACTACAGAATATAGAAGAAGTATAAGAGCCGTTAACAGAAGAGGAGCAGTTATATTCGAAGGAATGGATGGAAAACCAATCCAGTCAGAGGAAGAAGTTATTCTGCCATACGATATTGATAAGGATGAAATCGAACTGGCTGAAGAAGATTTTGGACTATTCTATATCGATGCAGCCGACAATCCGGACAAATATATCGGTAAGAAGATTAAGTTCAAAGCTCAGGCTCATAGACCTTCTAATTACAGCGACAAAGAATTTGTGCCAGGCCGTTTCGCAATGACCTGCTGCGCAGATGATATAGCATTTATAGGATTTAAGACATATTACAGCGGGGCTGCCACATTGAATGACAGAGACTGGATCATTGTAGAAGGAACAATCGGAAAAGAATATTATCCGGAATTCCAGGGCGAAGGTCCAGTGATCAAAGCAGACAGCGTTGTAAAGACCGGGCCTGCTAAAGATGACCTTGTATATTTCAACTATTAAAAAAATATAACCAGAAAAGTAGCCTGCCGAAAAAATCGGCGGGCTATTGTTTTTTAGATAATAGTTGCAAATTCCTGATTATGGATGTATCATCATCTTACCTGTTTGCACAAGAGGCTGGGAAGGAGCCTTGATGTATTGTAAAATCTATAGTGGAGCAGCCCTTGGTATTGAAGGAATTCTGGTCAGCGTTGAAGCTGATGTGAGTCTGGGACTGCCAGGTCTCAGTCTGGTTGGATACCTTTCTTCATCCGTAAAGGAAGCCAGTGAAAGGGTCAGAGCTGCTCTCAGAAACATGGGTTATTCTTTGCCTTCCAGAAGAATAACTGTCAATCTGTCTCCAGCAGATATACGTAAGGACGGCGCGGGATATGATCTTGCTATAGCCGTCAGTATTCTGATGTCTTTGGAGATTTTTTCCATGAGCGAAAAAATGAATAATGAGCTGGAAAGAACGATCTTTCTAGGGGAGCTTGGTCTTGATGGGAGTATTCTGCCTGTAAATGCAGTCCTTCCTATTGTTGACTTTGCCGCTGGTCAGGGAATAAGAAATGTAATCGTTCCGAGTCAGAATGCCGTTGAAGCCGGATTAGTAAAAGGCATAAATGTATTTCCGGTTGATAAGCTATCTGATGTTACACAGCTACTTATGCAGGAGGAATTAAAGTGTGAATTTATTCCACCTGCTTTTAGTGCGTCCCAAAATGAGAAGGTAACCCATGATCTTAAGGATATAAAGGGACAGACTGCTCTAAAACGAGGGGTAATAATAGCTGTAGCAGGCTTCCACAATATTCTGATGACAGGTGCTGCTGGTTCTGGCAAATCCATGATTGCCAAATGCATTCCAGGGATTATGCCACCACTCAGTTACGAGGAAAGTATGGAACTGACCAAAATCTACAGTGTAGCCGGGATTTTGAATCTTGAGGAAGGTCCGATGACCAGACGTCCCTTCAGATCACCGCATCAGACTATAACCAACACCGCACTTTTGGGAGGAGGAGTTATTCCTATCCCGGGAGAAGTGAGTCTGGCTTCGAACGGAGTGCTTTTTCTTGATGAGTTTCCTGAGTTCAGAAAGGAAACTATTGAAGCGCTGAGACAGCCGCTTGAGGACAGGAAGATAACAGTTTCGAGGCTTAAGGCAAGTCTTACATTTCCGGCAAGATTCATGCTTGTATCGGCGAGAAATAACTGTCCCTGCGGTTTCTTTCCTGACAGAAAAAGATGCAGATGTACAATGAGTGATATATATCATTATCAGAATAAGATAAGCCATCCAATAATGGACAGGATAGACATAAGACTTGAGGTGAGTCCGGTGAGCTATAGCGAACTTTTTCTTGAAAGCGATGGAATGAGTTCAGAGGAAGCAAGAGCTATCATTTTAAAGGCGAGGAAGCTTCAGGAGCAGCGTTATAAGGATGAAGACTTTAGTTTTAATGCGGATATTCCTCAGGGATTAATCGATAAATATATTAAGCTTGGTGACGAGGAAAACAGATTTCTAATGGAAATATATGAAAGAACGAAAATGAGTACTAGAGGGTATTTCAGAATGCTGAGACTTTCCAGAACCATAGCAGATGTGGAAGGCAGGACAGATGTTACTCGTCAGGATATAGAAGAGGCTATGTATTATAGAAATGAGATTCAGTGCGGAGGGTATATGACATGATAATTACCGAAGACGAAAGATATGCATGCATGTTTCTATGTCATTTGAAAACGACTGGTCTGAAAAGTGTAAAAAGACTTATTCATCATTATGGGAGCGCTGTGAATGCAGTAAATAACATTTTGCAGAATGAAAATGAGACGAGACTTCTTAATGAAAATGGAATCATTAAAGCAACTACTTTGGAGGAACTGAAAAATGAGGACTATAACAGATGGTATGAAAATATAAATCAGAAAATGCTGAACTATAATATCAAGGCCAGTGTTATCATTGATGAAGATTTTCCGGAGCGGTTGAAAGAAATACCGGACTGCCCACTGGTTTTGTATTACAGAGGTAATCTTGAACTTACCAGAACCCGGAATACTATAGGGAGCATTGGAAGCCGTAGACCGACAAGCTATGGGCTCATGATGGCTGAAGAATTCTGTAAAGAGCTAGCGTCGAGAGGAATCACCATAGTCAGTGGCATGGCATATGGGATAGATGCAAGAAGCCATAGAAGCGCTATAAGCAGTGGAGGTAGCACTATAGCTGTGCTTGGTGGAGGAGTAGATATCTGTTATCCAAGAACTAACTTTGATATATATAACGAAATGTGCAGTTCGCAGCTTGTACTTTCAGAATACGAACCGGGGAGAGAACATTTGTCAATGAACTTCCCACAGAGGAACAGGATAATAAGCGGACTATCAGATGCGTTACTAGTCGTAGAGGCAGCTCAGAAGAGTGGAACACTGATAACTGTGGATTTCGGATTGGAGCAGGGGAAAACGATCTATGCTATACCTGGCAGGGCGACTGACCTGATGTCCAGAGGTGTAAACAATCTGATAAAACAGGGGGCGATGCTGGTGGACAGCCCCATGGATATAATTATGGATATGTTGGGAACTCATATTGTGCAGGATGGTGTGGCACGTGATTCTAACAAGTCAAATAAAACAAGGATAAAATCGCTGCCTGCCAATAAACAAAAAATACTTGGAATGTTAGGTTATGAACCGGTTTACATAGATGAACTGATACGAGCAAATGATATGAAGATTAGCGAGACAATACATCTTCTCAGAGAACTAGAAGACGAAGGATTTATTGTTTGTTTTGAGAAGAGTTATTATTTGTTGAAAGTATAGAGAGGATAAATTATTTTCATATAAACACTGCTTGCGTAAAAAAAACTTTTGGTGTATAGTATCGAAACAGTAATAGCGAAGTATATTCCGGAGGGTAAAATGGCAAAGAATTTAGTAATAGTTGAGTCTCCGACGAAGGCAAAAACCATAAAGAAGTTCCTTGGAAAAAACTATGATGTTATAGCTTCTGAGGGACATGTAAGGGACCTTCCAAAGAGCAGTATGGGAATTGATAAGGAAAATGATTTCGAACCTCATTATATAACAATAAGAGGAAAGGGAGACCTTGTATCTGAACTGAAGAAGGCTGCAAAGAAGGCTGATTTTGTTTATCTCGCAACTGACCCTGACCGCGAGGGAGAGGCTATATCGTATCATTTATCTATTGCTCTTAAGCTAGATGAGAAATCATTTAAGAGAATTACATTTAATGAAATAACAAAGGGTGCCGTTAAGGAATCCATTAAAAATGCACGAAATATTGATATGGATCTTGTAGATGCCCAGCAGGCAAGAAGAGTAGTGGATAGACTTGTTGGATATGAGATAAGTCCGCTTCTATGGGAAAAGATAGGAAAGAAGAGTCTTTCTGCCGGAAGAGTTCAGTCCGTAGCTCTTAAAATGATTTCAGACAGAGAAAAAGAAATAGAAGAATTCATACCTCAGGAATATTGGTCGATAGATGCTGAAATCAAGGTGCCTGGACAGAAGAAGCCGGTTATGTTTGGCTATAAGGGCGAAATAGGAAGTAAAGAGGATGCATTTGCAATAAAAACGAAGGTGGAAAGCAGCGACTTTGTTGTAAGTGATATCAAAACCTCCACAAGAACTGGAAGAAGTCCACTTCCATTTACTACCAGTACATTACAGCAGACTGCGTCAAGCAGGATCAATTTTGCAACTTCAAAAACTATGAGAGTTGCACAGCAGCTTTATGAAGGTGTTGATATCAAGGGACAGGGAACTGTCGGACTTATTACATACCTTAGAACTGATTCAACACGTATTTCAGAAGAGGCTGATAGAAATGCAAGAGAGTATATCAGAGAAGTATTTGGACCTGAATACGAGGCTGAAAAGAGTGATAGTGAAAATATAAATACTTCAAAAATCATCCAGGATGCACATGAGGCTATCAGACCGACTAATGTAAGAATCACACCTGCATCCATCAAGGAAATGGTTTCTACAGAACAGTACAAGCTGTATAAGCTTATATATGAAAGATTTCTGGCAAGCAGAATGAAGCCTGCTGTATATAACATTTATTCAGTGACAGTTGAGTCGGCTGGAGAAAAATTCAAAGCTTCATCAAGCACCGTTGGATTTGCCGGATATCTGAATGTTTACAATACAGAAGAAGATAAGGAAAAGGATGTTCCGAATCTTAGTGGAATTGAAAAGGGTGACAAGCTTACCTGCAATGAAGTAGTGGCAAAACAGCATTTTACAGAACCGCCTTCACACTATACAGAGGCTCTTCTTGTAAAAACCATGGAGGACAATGGTATAGGACGTCCTTCAACATATGCCCCTACTATATCTACACTTTTAAATAGAAGATATGTTACTAAAGAACAGAAGAATCTCTATATAACAGAGCTTGGACAAGTAGTAAATGGAATCATGGAGACTGCATTTCCTGAAATAGTAAATGTAGAATTCACTGCTAACATGGAGTCATTGCTAGATAGCATCGGCCTTGGAACAATAAACTGGAAGGTTGTTGTAAGGAATTTCTATCCTGATCTGGAAAATGAGATTAAGCATGCCAGTGAGAATCTGGATAAGATAAAGATTGCGGACGAAGTTTCTGATGAAGTATGTGAGCTTTGTGGTGCCAATATGGTAATCAAATATGGAGCATTTGGTAAATTCCTTGCTTGTCCGAACTTCCCGAATTGTAAGAATACGAAGCCATATTATGAAAAGATAGGCGTGAGCTGTCCTGAATGTGGAAGCGAAATGGTTCGCAGAAACACAAAGAAGGGAAGAGTGTTCTATGGATGTATCAATTATCCAAACTGTGAATTCATGTCCTGGAATATGATTGCTGATAAAAAATGCCCAAGATGCGGAAAATATATGGTTATCAAGGGTAAAAAAATGGTATGCTCTGAAAAAGAATGCGGGTATTCGGAAGAGATACTTGCGTAATATTATGTAAACATGATATACTATCAATGTTATTCGTTGTTACTTATCTTATGAACCGTGAATAGTAACTATTCGTTACATAGATTATAAACAAAACAAGGGGAAGCGTATGAACACAACAGTTATTGTACTTATTGTCATAGGTGTTATTGCAATTATTGTCAGCTGTATCATGACAACTGATAATGATACTATGAATGATGAAGAAAAGGCTGAAGGAAAAGCTGGTGGTGAAGGTGCCGGCTCTGAGGAAAAGGTTAATCCTAATCTGAAAAAGGAACTTACAGAAGCAGACAAGAAGCAGCTGAGAAAGCTTACCGATAACTTTATCAGTGACTATAGCAAGAAGAAGGTTAAGGACACTGTAAGCAAAAATATTGATAATGCAATCAATGATAAAATGAAAAACAGTGATAAGATCATTTCTCAGAAGATTGAAAAAAGTATATCTGAAATTGATGACCGTGCATCTGAGAATACAGGAAAGCTTGAAGAGTATTATAATGAAATCTCAACTGATATTGAGAAGAACAGAGCTGAGCTGAAAGAACTGTATAACAAGGTTTCTGAAAAAGAAAAGGAAATCAAAACCTCTCTTTCTGTTGTTGATGAATATAGACAAGGCTTAGATAAACTGAAGGCTGAGGCTGGTAATCTCCTTATAATCAAGGATGATATGGAAGCTATCAGTAGTTCTCTTGATGCTAAAAAACAGGAAATTGAGGAGTTACTTGCAAAGGAGCCTGTTATTAAGGCTGAGCCTCAGGTTCAGGAATCAGAAGCTGAAGAGGGAGTTGAGGAAGAAGTTGAAGAAGATCTGATCATTGAAGGCGGAGACAGCGAGAATGAATCAGAACCAGCAGAGGAACAATATGCTGAGGCTGAGGCAGTCAATCTTGAGAGGGTTGTAAACGATGACCAGACTGAAGAGCTTATAGGAGAAGATTCTCAGCAGGAAGCACCGGCAGAGGAAGCTTCAACAGAGGGTGCACAGGAAGATATATCTGACTCCGAAGCAGAAGATGAGAAAGTAGTTCGTTTTCCAGGAAAAGATAAACTCTCAAAGAAAAATAAAAAGAATAAGAAGAACAAAAAGAAGAATAAGGAAACTGAGGAATCAGAAGCTGAGGAATCAGAAACAGAGGAACTGGTAGCTGAAGCTGAAGTAGCAGATGCAGAAGAAGCTGTAGAAGCTGAAGCAGTAGAAACGGAAACAGGTAATAATGAAGGTCTCTCAGAAGATGAATCTCAGGCTGCTACACAGAATCAGGATGGTGTAGAAGAGCTTATGCCAATAGAAGAGCCTGTAGCAGAAGATTCAGCTGATGAATTTGAAGATTTTGATGACCATGAACTGAGCGGTCTTGACGAAGTTGAAAACCTTGATGAAATTCTTGACAGAGAAGGAATCTATATTACTGAAGGAGATACAGTCGGTAATGTAATAGCTATGTATAGTACTGGATTCAGTATTATTGAAATATCCAAGGTTCTTAAGATTGAAGTTGGTGAAGTTAAGTCAATTATTGATATGAATCAGGGAGATTAATAAGAATGAATAGAAAATATCTGTTAAGAGGAATTGGAATAGGTGTTATCATCGGTTCTCTTACAATGTATGTTGCTTTTGCGACGTCTGATAAAACAGGTGATGCTTCAAATGGTAGTTCAAATCAGAGTTCAGTTACTACTGAGCTGAAAGCAGAAAATGAAACGACTGAAGCTAAGACAACTGAAGAGAAAACTACAGAGAAGAAGACTGAGGAGAAAACAACCGAGGCTAAGACAACCGAAGAGAAAACTACTGAGAAGAAGACCGAAGAGAAAACAACCGAGGCTAAGACAACTGAAGAGAAGACTACTGAGAAGAAGACTGAGGAGAAAACAACCGAGGCTAAGACGACCGAAGAGAAGACTACTGAGGAAAAAACAACTGAGGAGCCTACTACCGAGGAAAAAACTACAGAAGAACCTACAACCGAGCAGGCTAGTGGTGTTAAGACAATAACCGTTAGTGCAGGAATGGGATCTGAGGAGGTTTCAGCTCTTCTTAAGGAAGCTGGACTGATCAAGGATGACGTTGAATTCAATGACTGGCTTATATCAAATGGATATGCAGATAGAATAAGCGTTGGTACATTTGAGATAAAAGTTGGTTCTACTAACGAAGAAATTGCCAGAATACTTACAAATGGTTAAAAAATCTATTGAAAAACCCCTTGCAAAGGGGTTTTTCTTATGTTATTATGATTGTCGCGGCTTTCTACAGGCGCTTTGTTTTGTTATGTCTTAGTGACTAACATAGATACAATGTGTTCAAACTGAAAGCTACAAAAAAACATGTGAATTTAAGTGACAGGGTGCTGCCTGAGGACTTATTTGTTTCGATATAGTCCCTTATGCTCATGCAGATATAAAAGGAAAGTATCTGTCTGGCAGTTAACACACTTAAAAGGAAGTTCACAGAAGAAAAACCAAGGAGGTACATTATGAGCGTTATTTCAATGAAACAGTTACTTGAGGCAGGTGTTCACTTCGGTCACCAGACAAGAAGATGGAACCCTAAGATGGATGAGTTTATCTACACAGAGCGTAATGGTATTCATATCATCGACCTTCAGAAGACAGTAGGTAAGATGGATGAGGCTTACAAGGCTGTATTTGATACAGTTGCTAACGGTGGAAAGGTTCTTTTCGTTGGTACAAAGAAGCAGGCTCAGGATTCTATTCAGACAGAAGCTGAGAGATGCGGAATGTATTTCGTAAACCAGAGATGGCTCGGTGGTATGCTCACAAACTTCAAGACAATTCAGTCAAGAATTGAGACACTTAAGAAGTATAAGACAATGGAGCAGGATGGAACATTTGACGTTCTTCCTAAGAAGGAAGTTGTTAACATCAAGAAGGAAATGGAGAAACTCCAGAAGAACCTTGGTGGTATTGAGAACATGAAGGGACTTCCTGACATCATCTTCGTAGTAGATCCTCACAAGGAAAGAATCTGTATCCAGGAGGCTCATGCACTTGGAATTCCTCTTATCGGTATTGCTGATACAAACTGCGATCCTGATGATCTTGACTATGTAATCCCTGGAAATGATGATGCTATCCGTGCTGTAAAGCTTATCGTTTCTAAGCTTGCTGATGCAGTTATCGAAGCAAATGAAGGTGTTGCAGAAGCTGCAGAAGAAGAGCAGGCAGCAGCAGAGTCAGAAGAGGCAGCTGAGTAATCAGACAGTAAAGCTACTATAAACATAATATACATATAATAATCGTAAAGTAAATGATGACAACTGATATCCCTATATTGGTTGTCATCTTGTAAATAAGAATATTAGATGACAGGTGATACGAGTGATTAAAATAATGGTTTATTATCTGCCACATTAAATACAGGAGGATAAAAAAATGGCAATTACAGCTGCAGACGTAAAGAAACTTAGAGAAATGACCGGCGCTGGTATGATGGATTGTAAGAAGGCTCTTACAGAAACAGATGGCAACTTCGATGAGGCTGTTGAGTTCCTTCGTAAGAAGGGTCTTGCAACTGCTGAGAAGAAGGCTGGACGTATCGCTGCTGAAGGTATTGTTTCTACAGTTCTTTCAGATGATTCTAAGACAGCTACTATTATAGAAGTTAACTCAGAGACAGACTTCGTTGCTAAGAACGAAGTATTCCAGACATATGTAAATGGTCTTGCTACACAGATCAACAATGGAAATTATGCAGATATGGCTGCTTTCCTTGCTGATACATCAGCAATCGATTCAAGTGCTACAGTTGAAGAGCACCACAAGGCAATGGTTGCTAAGATTGGTGAGAACCTTACAATTCGTCGTTTTGAGAAAATCAGCGGTGATGTAGTTGTTTCTTACATCCATATGGGCGGAAAGATTGGTGTTCTTGTTGACGCAGAGTGCGATAAGCCTAGTGATGACATCAAAGAAGCAATGAAGAACATTGCTATGCAGATTGCTGCTATGAACCCAACATATGTTAAGAGAGAAGAAATCTCTGAAGATACACTTGCAAAAGAGAAGGAAATCGTTATTGACAGCTCACTTGCAGATCCTGCATCACTTCCAAAGCCAATCCTTAATGCTGTAATTCAGGAAGCTATTGAAAGTGGTAAGTGGAGTGATGAAGATAAGGCTTCATATGAAGAGCAGAAGAATAACAAGTTCCTCTTCAACTTCCTTTCAGATGAAGGAATTCAGGTTCTTAGAGACATCGCTGCATCACATAAAGCAGAGTATCTTGAGAACAAGATCTTCAATGGTCTTGTAGAAGGACGTTTCTCAAAGCACCTTAAGGAGATATGCCTTGTAGATCAGGCTTATGTAAAGGCTGAGGATAAGGAAAATGTAGCTCAGTACATCGCAAAGGTTGCTAAGGACAATGGCTGCACATTCAATGTTAAGAAGTTCGTACGTTTCGAGACAGGTGAAGGTCTTGAGAAGAAGAACGAAGACTTTGCAGCAGAAGTTGCAGCTCAGATGAACGCATAATAAACATTTAATGTAGATTACATTCAACCCCGCAAATGTCTGTTTTGGCATTTGTGGGGTATTTTAATATATTCTTTTTTGTGAACCTTATTCGTATCTATGAAAATATTAATATATAAAGTATCTGTTCAGTAGGTAGTACATATGCAGAATTAAAAATATGAATGCTTTCATAATAAAAACTGTATTACGTGCACGGACGTCCCGAATAATATTTGAATCACCTACTGAACACTTAAACGGGGTGATTCCCTACGACGTCGTTTGGAGAAAACAATATGGACCTCAGTTTATTTGAAAAATACATAGAGGATTATGGGACAAGTTTATACTCATTTTGCAGGTACATGACAAGTGATGTGCATGATGCAGATGATCTGTACCAGCAGACCTTACTTACAGCATTTGAAAAGGCTGAAATTGATGGAAGCAGAAATCCTAAATCTTACCTGATCACGATTGCGGTAAATCTGTGGAATAATCAGAAGCGTAAACGTATGTGGAGATCTAGAATAGCTCCTGAAATAAGTATTGAAGATGAGGATACAGACCAGGTTGCAGATGATAGACATTCAGTTGAAGCTGAAATAATAAAGAGCGAAGAAGCTGAAAATGTCAGACGACTTGTAAATGGCCTGCCAGAAAAACTGAAAATAGTCATTATTATGTATTACATGGAGGAAATGTCAATTAATGATATTGCCTCAGCACTTGGCATTCCGACAGGAACTGTTAAGAGCAGAATGAACAAAGCGAAGAAGATATTGAAAGAGAGGTTAAGCGATGAAGGATAAGGAATTAGACATTCTGTTAAAAAATGCATTAAGACCGGAGTATGAACCGGATGTAAAACTGAATAATGAGATTCTGGCACTTTTAAAGACAAAATCAGAAGATATTCATTCTAATGCTGAGTCATATGTTAATAAGAAAAATGTAAGCGGTTTTAGAATGAAAACACCTTTCAAGATTACTCTGAGGGCGGCTGCTGTAATTCTTATAGTTTTCAGTGTAGGTACAGCAGGTGTATATGCTGCAAATTATCTGCTTCGTAAGGCTATAGTGACAGAACATGGTATATCTGTTGGAAATGAAGAATATATAGATGATGATGCACTGGCAGAACCTTTTGAAGAGGTTCCAGAAGAAAAAGTGGATAAAACACAAGGAGGAGCCGGTGATAAATGGCTGACCAAAGAGGTTGTACTTACTAATGGTACATATCAAAATACGTATTACACATACAGTAACTATGCTGATGCTACGGAAGATACAAGATTAGCAAATCTCTTCAGCGAGCCAATAGGCGAATCTACAGATACCACTTACGTAGAAACTATTGAACTTGCCGATGGAAAAGAGAAAGAAGATGGTTATAAAAACTATGAACTGGACAGCTTCTTCAAATGCGGTGAAGGAACAGTATTTGTTTCACAGTCAGTGATGGAAGGTGTGGATGCAGATGCGGCGCATAGTGTAAGTCTTGGAAAAACAGATAATGAGAGAACATACATTTCCGGAACAGGCTATGAATTTACATTAGTTGATGATGTTGCTACAGAAAATGGAACTACCAGAACATACGCAATGGTTTCATATAATGATAATATAGGATATATGTATTTTGAAAATATGTCAGAAAAAGAGATACATTCAGTTCTGGATAAAGTGCTTCTACAATAAAAAACAAAAATGATTAAATATGCCTAATTGAAAGTAAATTGTAATTACTATATAATACTTTTTGAATTAATGTGAATAGTAACAATGGCTACGTAACTACAATCAGAAGGGCGGGCATGAAATGCAGATTAAGAATCTATTAAATGAAAAAAATATTGATGCAATACTTATCACAGATCCTTATAACCTCAGATATTATACAGGCTTCAGAGGCGGCGAAGGGATTGCGGTAGTAACAAAAAATAGTAATATACTTATAACTGATTCAAGATATACAGAAGCAGCTGAGAAGGAAAGTGATTTTGAAGTCAGGGAATTTAACAAGAAGAATCCACTGAAAGAGCTTATATGTGAGATTATTAGATCAGATAATGTTCAAAAGGTTGGATTTGAAGACTTGTCAATCTCCTTTGACGATTATAGAAGATATAATAGTTATATAGAATCTATGATTCCTCTTGGAGAAGCGCTTATTCTTCCAAGACAGATTAAAACTCCTGAAGAGATTGAAATACTCCGCATGGCTGAGCATATTGGAGACCTGGCGTTTGAAGATGTGCTTAAGATATTAAAGCCGGGAATGACAGAGCTTGAGGTTGCAGCAGAGCTTGAATACAGCATGAAAAAACATGGTGCTGAAGGTCTGTCATTTGATACTATAGCAGCATCAGGCGTGAACTCATCTATGCCACATGCCATTCCATCTTCAAAGAAAATTGAAAACGGGGATTTCCTTACAATGGACTTCGGATGTAAATACAATGGATATTGCTCTGATATGACAAGAACTGTCTGTATCGGAAAGGCAGATGAAGAACAAAAGAAGGTTTATAACATAGTTCTGTCAGCTCAGCTTGCTGTTCTTGAAAAACTAAGACCGGGAATGACCTGCAAAGAAGTCGACAGCATCGCGAGAGACTATATTGCAACCGAAGGGTATGGGGATTATTTCGGACATGGACTTGGACACGGAGTAGGTCTTTATATTCATGAATCTCCAGCGTTTAATACAAGAGATGAGTCGATTGTTAAACCTAATATGATAGAGACAGACGAACCTGGAATCTATCTTCCGGGAAGATTCGGAGTCAGAATAGAAGACATGATACTTATTACAGAAGACGGCTGTGAGAGTCTTGCAAAATCACCTAAAGAGCTGATTGAATTATAAAAGTAAAGATTTGCTTGCATTTATTGAGAAATGTGGTAGAATAGTTTTACATTATAGTTAAAGCTAGAGTGGGTTCGGAAACGAACCCACTTTACTTTTGTGTTAGTGATAGATGGGAGAATAATTTATTGAAAAAAACAGATATCGAGAAGAAAACAGAAGAACTCGTTATGCCGATTATTGAAGAGGGCGGATATGAGTTTTGGGATGTGGAGTATGTTAAGGAAGGCTCCGATTTTTATCTCAGAGTATACGTTGATAAGGAAGGCGGAATCACGATAGATGACTGCGTTGATATCAGCAGAGCTCTGGAGCCGAAGCTGGATGCTGAGGACTTTATCGAGGAAGCTTATATCTTCGAAGTCAGCTCACCGGGACTTACAAGAAAACTTAAGAAGGACCGTGACTTTGAGAAGAGCATTGGAAAACTTGTTTTCCTAAAGCTGTATAAGGCTGAAAATGGAGGAAAGGAATTCACAGGACGCCTTAAGAGCTTTGATGAGACAACAGTAACAATAACTGTAGAAGGTGACTTAACCTTTGACAGAAGTAACATTTCAAATATTAGGTTGGAATATGAAGAGTAGTTCCTATTCACAGTTGATAAGAATTATGAATGATTGGTTGTGACTGCTTGCAGGCAAAGACCAATTATTTATAATTCTTATCGTACCTGCGAATAGTAATGTAACACATTAAAAACCAAGAGAGTCAACAATTAGAGTTAATATAAAGGAGGATATGATGTCAGAGATAATTGATGCATTAAATGCGTTAGAGAAGGAAAAGAATATCAGCAAGGAAGAAATGATAGTTTCTATTGAGAATGCTATCAGATCTGCATGCGAAAAGGATTTTGGTAAAGAAGGTGTAGAGGTTAGCATGGACAGGGAAACCGGAGATATTAAGGTTTTCGCTAATATGATTGTTGTTGAGGAAATCCAGGATCCGCATACAGATATACTTATTGAAAATGCACGTCATATCGATCCCGATTGTGAGATAGGTGAGGAAGTAAGATCTGAAGTAACTACTAAAGATTTTGGTAGAATTGCAGCTCAGAAGGCTAGAGGAATAATCCTTCAGAACATTAAAGAGAAGGAAAAGGCTGCAGTATATGATTATTTCAAGGCTAAGGAAAGAGAGATAATCACAGGCGTTGTTCAGAGATATGTTGGACACAATCTCAGTGTAAGCCTTGATGAAAAAACAGATACAATTCTCAGCAGTAAGGAAATGATCCCAGGCGAGAGATATCGTCTAGGAGACAGAATTAAGCTTTATGTTGTTGAGGTTAAGAAGAATGAAAAGGGTGGCTTCAGAATAGTTACATCAAGAACTCATCCAGAATTCGTTAAGAGACTTTTCGAGAGAGAAGTTTCAGAAATAATAGATGGAACTGTTGAGATTAAGAACATTTCCCGTGAAGCTGGTTCACGTTCTAAGATTGCAGTATGGTCAAATGATAAGGATGTGGATGCAGTAGGAGCTTGCGTAGGTCTTAACAGTAACAGAATCGATAATGTTGTAAATGATTTAGGTGGAGAAAAAATCGACGTAATTGAATGGGATGAGAATCCAGCAATATTTATTCAGAATTCACTCCGTCCATCTCCGGTTATTTCAGTTGATGTTTATGATGATGACAAACTTGCAAGAGTCGTAGTTCCTGACGAGAAGCTGTCACTGGCTATTGGTAAGGAAGGTCAGAATGCAAGACTGGCTGCAAGACTTACTGGATATAAGATTGATATCAAGAGTGAGAGTCAGGCTGCTCAGGAAGAAGAGTATTATGATGAATACTACGAAGATGAGTATGAAGAAGAGGATGAGACAATTTCTGAAGATGACATCACTGCAGCAGTTGATGAATTAGCAGAGGATGCATCAGAAGAAACTTCAGAAGTAATTTCAGAAGAAGCTGCTGGTGACGATACAACAGAAGAAGCATAATCGTCTGCCAGATAATAAAGGAACTGACGAGTCTAAACTAATATTTCTTAAAAGGAGAGAGATTGAGTACTAAAAAGAAAAACAGAGGTAAGAAACCTATTCGGAAATGTATCTGCTGTGAAGCTGAAAAACCGAAGTCAGATATGATAAGAATAGTTCTTCCCGGCAGAAATACAGTTGAAACAGAAAATAATGTAGATGATACAGGTAAACAGCATGGAAGAGGGGCATATATCTGCCGTAATTCCAAATGCATTGAGCAGGCCTTCAAGGATGGAATCATTGATGAGGCTACCAGAAGTATCTGCTACGAGAACATGAATTCACAGAAGCTACAGATGATATCAATAGCGATGAAAGCAGGGTATCTGTCATCCGGAGAATTCCAATGTGAAGAGACCATTCAGAAAGGCAAAGCATATTATGTCATTATTTCTGAAGATGCGTCCGAAAATACAAAAAAGAAATTTACAAATAAATGTGAATATCAGGGAATAAAATATGAGATTTATGGCAATAAGGAAGAAATAGGACACCTTATAGGAAAGAATGAACGTTCAGTGATAGCCATAACAGATGAAGATTTTAGTACTCAGTTTATGAAGAAATTTGGAGGTAACGAATGAGAATAAGCGATTTTGCCAAGGAATTAACTAAGGAGACAGGTAAGCAGGTTACACCTAATCAGATAATTCTATTACTTAGTAAAAAGAAAGATGGACTAAGGGCAATTAGTAACATAGATGATGACTTGATGGAGTATGCCAGAATAAGAATAACTGGTAAAGCTCCTGAAAAAGCTGTAAAGAAGCAGCCGGCAGCTGCAAAGCCAGCACAGGCCAAGAAGCCAGCTAAAAAAACGGCAGCAAAACCAGCAGCAGGTGAAGAAGGTAAGACAGCTGAACCAAAGAAAAAGCCTTCTGCATCTACAAGAACAGGTGCTACAGTCGCACATAAGAGACCAAGTGCATCTACAAGACCTGGAGTGGGAAGACTTACTGCATCTACCAGACCTGATGCTGTAATAGTTCCAAAGCCAGAACCAAAGCCAGAAAAGAAGAAAGAAGAAAAGGCTGAGGTAGAAGAAGTTAAAGAAGCAGTAGCAGCTACAGAGACACCTGTTACAGAAACAGTAGAGAATACTGCTCCAGTAGCAGAAACACCTGTAACAGAAAATACTGTATCAGCTTCAGTTGATGCTGAAAAGATTGAAGAAAATGTTATAGATAAAGCAGTAGATAAGTCTGGTGATGAATCAGAAACTCCTAAAGCTGAAGAAACTAAGGAAAAAGAAGAAGTAGAGAAGGCACCGGAAACTGCAGAGTCCAAAGCAGAGACAGAGACTTTAGATAATGATGCTAAAGCTTCAGACGCAAAAGAAGCAGATATAAAAGAGGCAGATACAAAATCTGCAAAAGCTACAGATGCAGCTGTTTCTGATGCAAAAGCTGAAGATACAAAAGCTACAGAAAAAAATGTTTCTGTAACTGCAGCTTCAGATAAGGCTGTTACGAAGGAGGCTGAAAAGCCTGCTCAGAGTAGTGAGAAAGAAGCTGATGCAGATACTAAGAAGCAGGATGCTACTAAGGTTGCAGCTGCTCAGACAACTCAGTCTGTTGGTCAGAAGTCTGTTAAGAATGACAGAAACGATAGAAAAGAAAGATCTGATAGAGGTGATAAGGGTGGTAGATCTGACAGAAATGACAGATTTGACCGTTCCGGAAAACCAGACTTTAAGGACAGAGGACAGAGACCTGACAGAACAGGCAAGGGACCAAAGCCTGAAAAGTCATTTGGTGATAAGGATAAAGACGAAAGACCTCGTAAGGATCAGCTTGCTTCAAAGGATAAGAAGAAGTCAAAGGGTGCTGATTCTGCTGAGGTACCTATAGATAACAAGAAATCCTCATCCAGAAAGGGCGATAAGTCTAAGGATAAGGAGAAGGAAGCACGTAGAGAGAATAGAGAGACACGTGCCGGTAAACGTGAAGATAGAAGAAATAAGAAGAATGATTTCCGCGATATCGAGGATATGGGCGAGAGAAAGAAGAAACCTGTTAAGAAGCAGGAGAAGAAGGAAGAAGAAACAATCAAGACAGTTACGCTTCCTGAAGTTCTTACTCTCAGCGAGTTTGCTTCTAAGATCAAGCAGCCTGTAAATCAGCTCATTAAGAAGCTCTTCATGGAAGGAAAAATGTATACAGTTAATACAGACCTTACATATGAAGAAGCAGAACTCATCGCACTTGAGTATAATATCATTTGCGAGCAGGAGGTTAAGGTCGATATCGTAGAGGAAGCACTTAGAGATATTGAAGATCCTGAGGAGAGTCTTGTAACAAGACCTCCAGTAGTCTGTGTAATGGGACACGTTGATCATGGTAAGACATCACTTCTTGATGCTATCAGAGAGACAAGCGTTACCCAGGGCGAAGCTGGTGGAATCACACAGCATATTGGTGCTTACACAGTTCAGGTAAATGATAAGAAGATTACATTCCTGGATACTCCTGGACACGAAGCATTTACATCTATGAGACTTCGTGGTGCTATGGCTACAGATATTGCTATCCTTGTAGTAGCAGCTGACGATGGTGTTATGCCTCAGACAGTAGAAGCTATTAACCATGCAAAAGCAGCAGGAGTTCAGATAATTGTTGCAGTAAACAAGATAGATAAGCCAAGTGCTAATGTTGAAAGAGTTAAGCAGGAGCTGGTTGAATACGGTCTTGTATCAGAAGATTGGGGTGGAGACACTATATTCTGTCCAGTATCAGCTAAGTCAAAGGAAGGTCTTGATAACCTTCTCGAAATGATCCTTCTTACAAGTGATATTCTTGAGCTCAAGGCTAATCCAAAGCGTAAGGCTCGTGGTATTGTTATTGAGGCTAAGCTTGATAAGGGTAGAGGATCAGTAGCAACACTTCTTGTTCAGAAGGGTACACTTAAGGTTGGTGACTTCATAGCTATCGGTGAATCTCATGGACGTGTAAGAGCCATGACAGATGATAAGCAGAAGACACTTAAGGAAGCTACACCATCAATGCCTGTTGAGATCATTGGACTTTCAACTGTACCTAATTCAGGTGAGATCTTCATCGCAACAGATACAGAGAAGGAAGCACGTTCAATCAGTGATGCATTTATTACCAGAGGTAAGGAGAATCTGATTGCAGAAACTAAGGCTAAGATGTCACTGGATGATATCTTCAGTCAGATGAAGGAAGGAACTCTTAAGGAGCTTAATATCATTATTAAAGCAGATGTTCAGGGTTCAGTAGAAGCTCTTAAGCAGAGTCTTCTCAAGCTTTCAAATAACGAGGTTGTTATCAAATGTATCCACTCTGGAGTTGGTGCAATCAACGAGTCAGACGTAAGTCTTGCAGCTGCATCAAATGCTATCATTATTGGTTTCAATGTAAGAACTGAGCCAGTTGCTAAGAATAGTGCAGATACAGAAAAGGTTGACATAAGATTATATTCAGTTATTTATAACGCTATTGATGATATCGAAGCAGCTATGAAGGGAATGCTTGATCCTATATTTGAGGAGAAGGTTATCGGGCATGTTGAAGTTCGTCAGACCTTCAAGGCTTCAGGAATCGGAACCATTGCCGGAAGCTTCGTACAGGATGGAGCGGTTGAAAGAAATGCAATGGCAAGAATATCCAGAGGTGGCTCACAGATCTGGGAAGGAAAGATTGCTTCTCTTAAGAGATTTAATGACGATGCCAAGGAAGTTAAGGCTGGATATGAGTGCGGTATCGTATTCGAGAACTACAGCGATATAAATGAAGGTGATCTTGTAGAAGTTTATAAGATGGTCGAAGTTCCAAGAGACTAATATAAGGGAGAATAGATGAGAGGAAAAAGCTACAGAGGACAGCGTGTTAATAGCGATGTTCAGAGAGTATTAAGTGAGATTATCAGATTCGAAGTCAAGGATCCACGAATCAGTGAGCTGGTTTCTGTTGTCAAATGTGATGTCACAAATGACCTGAAGGAATGTAAGTGCTATGTTTCCGTTCTTGGTTCAGAGGACGCAGGAGAAGAGACATTAAAAGGACTGAACAGCGCAAATGGATTCATCAGAAAGAGACTTGCTGAATCACTTAATCTCAGATATACACCAGCTATTGAGTATAGACTTGATAAATCAATAGAATATGGTGTAATGATGTCCAAGAAGATTGATTCGATAATGGAAGGAAAAGAGTAATATGGATGCTGAAATCAGAAAGAAATCCAAAGGACTCGCCCAGATGATTGAGACGGCAGATAAGATAGCAATTATCGGCCATATCCGTCCGGATGGGGACTGTATTGGATCGAATCTGGCGATGTACAACTATATAACTGATAATTATCCTGATAAGACAGTAGATGTATATGATGAACCATGTTCACCTACATTTAAGCTGCTGTCAGGTTATCGGAAGATAAAACATGAGCCTTCGGGAGACAGATATGATCTTGCTATATCGATTGATGTTTCAGAGATAAACAGACTTGGCAAGTTTTTAGATACTTACAACTCTGCCATTTCAACTGTTTGTATAGATCATCATATCAGCAATACGGGCTTTGGAGACCTGTGCTATATAGTTCCACAGGCTTCAAGCGCATGCGAGGTTATGTGTGATCTTATAGATATGGATAAGGTGAGTGAGAAAACTGCATCATGTCTCTATCTTGGAATTGTTCACGATACGGGAGTTTTCAAATACTCCAGTACCACAAGAAAAACTATGGAGCTTGCAGGACTTCTTGTTGAGAAGGGGGCTCATCCAGAGATTATAATAGATGAAACATTTTACAAGAAGACATATAAGCAGAATCAGCTTCTCGCAAAGGCTATATTTAAAGCAGAGCTTGCTATGTCAGGAAAGTTCATAAGCTGCAGACTCGACAATGCAGATTTTAAAGAGTTTAAATGTACCAGTATGGATACAGAAGGTATCGTTGAGCAACTCAGACTGACTGATGGAGTAGAAGTGGCTATGCTTTGTTATCAGATAGCTAGAAAGAAGTACAAATACAGCTTCAGATCCAAAACAGTTGTTGATGTAAATGTAATAGCGTCACATTTTGGCGGTGGCGGACATGTGAGAGCAGCCGGATTCGAATCTACAGAGGATTATGATAAGATTCTTGAGACGGTTACTCAGATGATTGAGGAACAATTAAAATAAATATATGTATAGTGGAATAGTTAATGTTTATAAACAGCAGGGCTTTACTTCCCATGATGTTGTTGCCAAGCTGCGGGGAATATACGGACAAAAGAAGATAGGTCATACAGGAACGCTGGATCCTATGGCTGAAGGCGTACTTATCGTATGTCTGGGACAGGCAACGAAGCTTTCAGGACTGATTTTGAGCAGCAGCAAGGAATATAGGGCAACGATGAAACTGGGAGTAGTTACAGATACGGACGATATAACTGGTAAGGTTCTGAATAGTATGGATGGATTATCAGAACAATCCTCAGTAATGGGTAGTTCATTAGTGAATAAACTGTTCTCCGATAAGGATGCTTTCAGACAAAAAATCTTAGAGGTTATGAATAAGCATCTGGGCAAATCAATGCAGATTCCACCCAAATACAGCGCTATTAAGGTAGATGGGAAAAAGCTTTACGAATACGCCAGAGCTGGAATAGAAATTGAGATAAAACCTCGTCCAATAGAAATCTTCAGTCTGGAGCTGCAGGACATTAATTATGAAACGGCCGAGATTACATTTGACGTCAAATGCTCTAAGGGAACATATATAAGAAGTCTTATAAGAGATATGGGAGAAGATCTGGGAGTTGGCGCAACAATGTCCGGACTTCTCAGAAATGAAGTAAATGGTCTTAAGGCTGAAGACGGATTTACCATAGATGCACTTCAGAGGCTGAGGGAAGAAGATGATCTCGGAAAAAGTGTTATGAGTATGGATGCTCTGCTTAATGGCTTTGCTGCGGTAAATGTTAGGCCAGAAGCAGAGAAAATGCTTGTAAATGGCAACAGACTTGGTGTAGAAGATATAGAGATTGTATCCGATATAACCGAGCAGGAGCTGTGGCAGAAGGAATTCTTCCGGGTTTATCTTGGAAATGAATTAAAGGCATTATACGCTTATGATGCTTCAAAAAATAATTATAAGGTTTATAAAATGCTATGATAACGGATAATGAGTATCATGATTTCCAAAATGGAACAGCAATCACTATAGGCAAATTCGATGGCATGCATAGAGGTCATCAGCTGCTTATGGATGATATCAGAAAAGTTGCTTTATCTGAAAAATATGATACAATATGCTTTAAAATATCTTTGAATACTAAAAGCATTTATTCTATAAAAGAGCAACAGGATATTATCTCAGACATGGGGATATCAATGTTTTATGTTCAGGAGTTTACACAGGAATTTGCTGCTGTATCTCCAGAGGAATTTGTAAAGAAGACCTTAGTTGACAAATTAAATGTTAAATATATTTCAGTTGGTTCGGATTTTAGATTCGGAAATGGTCGAAGCGGAAATGCAGAGACTTTAAAACAACTGGGTGATAAATATGGTTTCAAGGTAAATGCTATAGATAAATTAAAAATAGATGATGAAACTGTTAGTTCCTCAAGAATTAAGGAATATATGGCTGATGGAAATATGGAAAAGGTGGCTCAGCATCTTGGACGACCTTTATTCATCTCAGGTGTTGTAGAACCAGGAAAGAAGCTGGGCAGAACTCTTGGGTATCCAACTGTTAATCTGATACCTGAAGCTGACAAGGAGCTTCCTCGATTTGGAGTTTATGCAAGCAAGGTTTATATCGGTGATTCTGGAGTATATAATGCAATCACGAATATTGGAATCAGGCCTTCTGTAGATGATGGAAATGCTCCGACAGTTGAAACATTTATTTATGACTTCAACGATGACATCTATGGAGAGAAAATAAAAGTTACACTTGATCATTTTATAAGATCTGAACGAAAGTTTGAGAGCTTTGATGCACTAAAAAACCAGATAAAAAAAGATATAGAAGGTGCCTCGAGTTTTTACAAATAGCAGATTAGCAGAATAATCCTTACTGATTGGCACCAGTAGCTCAGTGGATAGAGCAATGGCCTCCGGAGCCGTGTGCGTAGGTTCGATTCCTATCTGGTGCAATTGTTATGAGAGATATTTAAGGATACTAAGTGGAGGAAAAAATGGAAAATACAACTAACGAAACCAACGTCAATGAAATCAAAGGCGGGGAGAAAAAAGGTAAAAAATCTAAGGGCCTGCTGATTGTTGTTTGGATAATGTTTGTGGCACTTATCGGACTGTTTGGAGTATTTTTATACTCGAGAAGAAAAACATTAGAAGAAGACCTCGGAGGATTTACAACAAGATTCTCTTTCCAGACAAATGCTAATCAGGATATAAATGCTCTGATCATTACATATCTTTCAGCAACAGCATCAAGTGATCAGGCTATCCTCAAATCCTGTGTGACAGATCCAAGCCAGTTCGATGATATGTCTGTTATTCAGGAACAGTCGAAGATTATTACATCATATAGCAATATAAACTGCTATTCAGTAGAAGGTAAGAATCCAAATGAGACTGTAGTTTATGCAGTGGCAAATATATCAATAGCTGGAATATCATCAACACCACTGGATATGCTTGGACCATATTATATAGTAAAAGATGGAAATCAGTATCTTATAGATAATAGAGAACTCAGCCCGGATATTCAGAAATACATGAGCAAGGTTGAGAAGGATGAAGATATTCAGGAACTTTATGGAACTGTAAAAAATGATGAGGATGCGAAAGCAGCAGCAGATCCAGCCTTCAAAGAATTCCTGGATAAATTGAATAACTAATCAAAAAAGGATTTTTCTGACTAATAGTTAGAAAAGTCCTTTTTTTGTTGAATATAATTTGTACATTTTTATATGAGTAAAATCACCTATACATTGCATATATCTGACAAAAATTTCATTATTTTTGTTAATATACAAAAATATTGTATTTGTATATAATCGTGGTTGGCTGAAAAATACTACTTAACTAAAAGGTCAATAAATTAACTAATATATTGCTTAAATATTGCGGTGAGAGGTGAGAAATGAGTAATATACTCAAGATTATTGAGTTGTTTGTTTTTTGGTATCCGGCAATTATGTCTGTTATATGGGTTGCTGGTGGTATTATTTTCTATTTTTGTATAGAGCGGAGAAATCCGCTTCCTCTTTACAGGACGCCTATGGTATCTATACTTGTGCCGTGCTTCAATGAGGCAGATACTATTGAAAATACAGTAAAGCGTCTGTCAGAGATAAGATATCCTAATTATGAAATAATAGTAATAAATGATGGTTCGTCTGATAATACTTCTGAGATCGTGACAGACCTGGTTGATAAGTATCCCAAGTTAAGATTCATTGATCTTAGAGAAAACTGTGGTAAGGCAAATGCTTTATATCTTGGCCTTATTGCAGCAAAGGGTGAGATTCTTCTTGGAGTTGACTCTGATTCATATGTAATGCCTGATGCACTTAATTATATGGTGCCTCATTTTACCAACAGATTTAATGGTGAGAGAGTTGGTGCAGTCACAGGAAATCCAAGAGTTAGAAATAGAAGCTCGCTTCTGGCAAAGATTCAGCTATGCGAATATGCAAGCATTATAAGCCTGATTAAGAGAACCCAGAGAATCTGGGGAAAGGTTATGACGGTTTCAGGTGTTGTGGTTGCATTTAGAAAAAGAGCTCTTATGGACGCAGAACTGTGGGACCGGGATATGATTACAGAAGATATAGGCGTTACCTGGAAGCTTGAGAAAAAGTTCTGGGATGTAAGATATGAACCAAGGGCTTTATGCATGATGCTAGTTCCAGAAACTGTAAGGGGACTTGCTAAGCAGCGTGGAAGATGGACAAGTGGTGGTATGGAGATACTCCGAAGACATACCAATATATTTAAGAGCTGGAAAGAAAGAAGACTGTTTCCAGTATATATGGAACAGCTGATGTCTATACTTTGGTCTATTTGCTGGTTTCTTATGCTTATCATCATTGTCTTTCATCTGATTACAGAGCATAACTACATTCAGGCACCATACATTTGGAAGAGTCTCTTTTTGTCTTCTATATGTCTGGTTCAGTTTTTTGTTGCTATGCTTTTAGACTCAAAATATGACAAACACCTTCTTAAGGACAGTATAGTTGCAATATGGTATCCATTTTTATACTGGTATATAAATGCACTTCTGGTTATCAAGTCACTTCCTACACTTTTTCAGAAAAGAGATAAACTTGCGAGATGGAGTAGTCCTGACAGAGGATTAAGTGATAACAATGATGTAGAAGAAAAAGAGTATGAAAAACCAGAAAAAGTTCCAGTAAAGAAATTGTCAGCGTGAGGTAGTATATATGTTATTAAAAAATGTAGATAATGGTTCGCTTTCTCAGAAGGTTGACTACGATCTGGATGAACATTTGATTGTCGGAAGACAGAAAAAATGGAAGAAAATAATAGAATGGATAATTACAATTATCGGCTGGATCGTTATGCTTACATATGTTTTATATGTAATATACGGAAATCTGGCAATAAAAAATAACTGGATTATCCCGAATCTGGGTATATTTAATAAAGAAATGATTCAGGAAGTTAATAGGTATTATTACATTTTATTTATAGTTCTGCTTGTGAGTTTTATAGTATTTATTATATGGAAGAACTATAACAAGAGAAAATATGGATCATTTCATAGAAGAGAATTCAGACCTTCAGTTAAAGCAGAAGAGATTGCATTAAAATTCGAAATGACAAAAGCTCAGGTTATTGAAATGCAGTCTAATAAAATAACAGTTCTTGAAAAAAACATTATTCCTGAAAATATTGGAATAGGAAATAAGAGATAAAACATACGTATAGTATAAAAAAAACACTATTTAAATTAAAAAGGGGCGAGATAATGAACCGGAGATTTCACATTTCACACATACTGATATTTTTTGTAATTGCGGGAATGTTTTTAAGTTTATCAAATGGGCTGAATGTTTCGGCAGAAGAAAATGCTGAGAAAAGTAAAGAGAAAAGTCTTAATAAGATTGCCAGCAGCTTTAGTATTACAGAAATCATTAATGAATCAACTGAGGTTGACCTTCTGAATGACGACACTCCCAAGGATGTTACATATGGTGATAATATCATCATAACAATTAACTGGGCATTTGCTGACAGTACCATCATTACTACAGATGATGTATTTACCTACAAACTGCCTAACAAAATTACATTTAACAGCGTTAAAGATAAGAATATTTTTGATGGAGACGAAATTGTTGGTAAGTTCTCAATCATTAAAAATGTAATCTATATAAAGTATTCAGACGAAAAGTTCTGCAATCAGAATGAACGTAAGGGATCACTTTCTTTTTCAGGTAGTATTGATGATGACGGAAAAGGTAATAAACCTGATGAATATGTTACGATTGAGTTTCCTGAAAAAATAAAACTTACGGTGCACTTGGTGCCACCTACTGAAAATGCCAAAGTCAGCATAGATAAAGAGATAAAGGATACAAAAACTTCTATAAAGGATCATGTATATGACTGTTTTATAGCAATTAAATCATCCGGAAAAAATAATAATGTTGTTTTCTATGATGAAATGTATCCTGGAATGTCACTTTATTCAGTACCAAAGTATTTTACAGATAAGGAAATGACTGAAGAACTTGATGCTTCACGTATAACCAGCACGACAGCAGCACCTGGTACAAAAGTTCGAGAGATTAACTCTGTTATTGATTCAATGAATAATGGAGATACGATATATGTATATTACCAGGTAAAAGTAGATCCAGCTATGTATGAGTGGGAGAGTGCCAAGGAATATGTATCTAAAGGTGGCTTCGGTAATTTCTATCCAAACAGCTATATTGGCAAGGTACCTAACAGAGCAGTTGTGAAAAGTGATGAGGATCCGGAAGAACATACTTCATGGGCAGATGTAATTACACTGAGAGGTTCATTTGATAAATGGGCAAATGGAAATATTAAGGAGAGTGGGCTTCTTAACTGGCAGATAATTCTATACAGTATCTTTGGTACAGATTATAAGAAGGGATATATCAGAGATGAACTTCCTGCACATACATCTATAGTTAAGGATTCGATAGTAGCGAGAGGAAGTAATGGAATTATAAAAAATGGAATAAGTGTTGAAGAAGAACCAGATTCTTTAACAGGTGATACTGTTGTCAGACTTGTATTTAGTGATGAAGTAATGAAAATACTTAAGTCTGATGAAAAAGAAAGTATTCTTATAGAATATCAGACCAAGGTAGACGAACAGGAAGAAGATGTAAAGCGTTATTATAATGTTGCAGAGATATATTATGATGGTGTAAGCCATATGATTGCTTCAAATGATATGAATTATACAAAGCCAGAAGCACTTACAAAGAATGGCACATATAATAATGCTACAGCACCAGATGCAGAATACAAGCTTGTGGTGAATCCGGCAGCACTTGATCTGGATCCTGCTACAGATGAACTATTCCTTGAAGATATAATGAGTTCGGCATATTTGCTTAATACTGAATCCTTAAAAGTAAATGGAGTAATTCCATCAGTTGATGATTTCTCATATGATCCAGCAACTAATAAGATGGTATTCAAGTTAAAGGATAAAACAGCATATACTATCACTTATTCTGCTAAAATGACACTTGCTGTTGGAACGGTACTTGATTCAAAAAATAGCGGAAACTCAGCTAAGCTTTATAGTAAAAATAAGGTATTTAAGGAAACAGATAAGAGCTTTAAAGGAAAGGTTCTCAAAGCTGCAGGTAGCTCAGTTTCAACAAAGAATCCTGGTTCTATAAATGTAACAAAGATTGATTCTAAAACCTCAAAGACACTTCAGAATGCGGTATTCACGCTTACTGCAATGAGTGGTAAGGAAGAAGTTAAGGAGACAGTAGCAGTTCGGACAGGTTCATCAGATGAAAACGGAAAAGTTACATTTAATGAACTTGAAAGAGGAGTAGTATATATGCTCAGTGAAGTTACGGCTCCTGAAGGATATGAGATTGATAATACTCCAAGATTCTATGCATTTGCTACCGCAAAAGATACATTTTCAGACATGATTACATATGATGGTAATAGATATCCGCTCAATGTAATAAAAGTAAGCGAAAAGAATGTTGATATTGATTTTGCAAATAATGAAGTAGAGACGACAACTGAGGAGACTACTACAGAGGAAAAAACTACTGAAGAAAAAACAACCGAGGAAAAAACTGCTGAGGAAAAGACAACCGAAGAGAAGACGACCGAGGAAAAAACTACTGAAGAAAAAACTACTGAGGAAAAAACTACTGAGGAAAAGACTACTGAGGAAAAGACAACCGAAGAAAAAACAACCGAAGAAGGTTCTTCTACTCCTACAGATGCATCATCTACGGACGCATCAGCTACAGATGCATCATCATCTGTTCCTAAGAAGGATGATGCTACAGAGAAGACGACAGAATCTACAACAGAGACAACTACTGAAAATACAACAGATACTGAAATGTCTACTGAGAAAAGTACTGAAAAGAGTACAGAAAAGTCAACTACTGTAACAGTTAATGATGAGACTATAAAGGATACACCTGCAAGTCCTGCAACAGAAGATAATTCTGAAGAGCAGACAGTAGTTGATACTACAGAAGACAGTGGAGATGATCAGGACTCATCAGATAATGCAACCGAAGAGGATAATCCGGAGGTATCAGCTCCTAGTACGACTCAGACTGAAACTCAGAATACTACAGAGAGCACGACTCAGAATGATTCAAAGACTACGACACAGGCTACAACCGAGAGTACTACACAGTCTCCAACAGGTGCTTCATCTACTGGAAATACCAGAAATGTAAGAACAGGAGATGAGGCTAATTCCAAGATAGTAGTTGCAATTCTTATGGCAACTATATCCTTTGTCGGATTGCTGGCACTTCTTGTGATTAGAAGACAGAACAAAGCAGCTAAATAGGTATAACAATAAAAAACGTCCCCTTAATTAATTGATCAAAATCAATATGTTATGGGGACGACTTTTTTTTCAGAATATATAGTTAATTTGTTTATTTGTTTGTTAATTTTTTTGCTTATATGCTTGTTTGCTTGTTTTTTGATTTGTTGATTTATTTACTGCTCATTTTCTTCAGGATTTGATATATCGATTCCTCTTGGCTCAACAGGAGTTGAGAAAACTATCTGAGTTTCTGTTTTTCCATAAGTCTGGAGCTGACCTATAAACTGATCAAGCTCAAGTGTGCTTGGAAAGCAGACCTTGATAAGCATGGAATAATTTCCGGTTACACAGTTACACTCCAGAACATTAGGACATTTTTCTATAAATGGATAGAATTCCACCTTTTGATGCGGCTCTAATGTGAGATTGATAAATGCAGTAATGTGATATCCTAATGTGAGTGGATTAAGAGTAGCATGATATCCTTTGATAATGCCTTGATTTTCCAACCGTTCTATTCTTGCAGAAACAGCAGGAGATGATAAGAAAACTTTCTCAGCAAGATATTTGAGAGGATATCTTGCATTTTCCTGTAATAATGAAAGAATTTTAATGTCTATTTTGTCCATGATAAGCTCCAAACTTAATAATATAATGATTTTTTGAAAAAATTCTTAAATATTATAACTCTTCTTATAATATTTTACAAGAAAATTTATTATATTAAATTGTTACGAGGTTACTATTCACAAGTATCTGTAAAACTTGATAATCTCCACGAATCCTTGAAAAATCCACTCTCTGGTGTTATATTCATTAGATATGGAAGAAAGAATAAGAATAAATAAATATCTAAGTCAGGCAGGTGTTCTGTCACGTAGAAAAGCAGATGAAGCTGTCCAGAATGGCGAGATAACAATCAACGGCACAGTTGCCACTATGGGAGAAACTGTATCGGAAAATGATGAGGTTAGATATAAGGGAGATCTTGTTACCCCAAGAAAAGAGAAGGTTGTTATAGCGTATAATAAACCACTGGGACAGGAATGCACCTCTGCACAGGCAAGTAAAGATAGCGTTTTCAGATTTTTAGATCATCCGGAAATGCTTTATTACGTTGGACGTCTTGATAAGAATTCCCAGGGACTCCTGTTACTTACAAATGATGGTGAGCTGGCGAATTCAATTCAGAAAGCAAGAAATAACCATGAAAAAGAGTATATGGTCAGAGTGGATAAGCCACTTACTGAAGAATTCATAAAGGGAATGAGTTCAGGAGTTCCTTTGGAGGAACGAAGGACAAAAAAATGCAAGGTTAAGCAGACTGGACAGAATTCATTTAATATTATTCTGACAGAGGGCTTAAATAGACAGATCAGAAGAATGTGTGAATACTTTGGCTATAGGGTTCAGTCTCTGAAAAGGATTCGCGTTATGAACATAAAACTGGGTAATCTTGAAAAGGGGAAATGGAGGAATCTGACTCCTGAAGAACTTAGGATACTTAAGAGTAGTCTGGAAAAAGATAGTTAATTGTTTAAATATAGATAAATTAAATAGATGGATAAAAATATGGATAAGATAGCAAGAATCAAAGAATTAATTGATGTATTGAATAAGGCATCCAGGGCTTACTATGCCGAAGATGTTGAGATAATGAGCAACTTCGAGTATGACAAGCTATATGATGAGCTTGTTCAGCTCGAGACTGAGACTGGAACTATATTTGCAAATAGTCCGACTCAGAATGTTGGATACGAGGTTGTGAGTGAACTTCCAAAGGAGAGACATCCATCACCGATGCTTTCTCTTAACAAGACAAAAGAAGTGGACGAGCTTGTCTCCTGGCTGGGAGATAAGGAAGGACTTCTGTCCTGGAAAATGGACGGTCTTACAGTAGTTCTTACCTATGAGAATGGAAAGCTCATTAAGGCTGTAACACGTGGAAATGGAGAGATAGGAGAGGTCATTACGCCAAATGCCAAGACCTTCGTCAATCTTCCCAGCAGCATTAACTATTCCGGTTCGCTGACAATCCGAGGTGAAGCGATTATCACTTATTCTGATTTTGAGAAGATAAATTCTGAGATTGAAGATGTGGATGCTAAGTACAAGAATCCACGTAATCTCTGCAGTGGTTCAGTCAGACAGCTGAGTAGTGAGATTACAGCAAAGAGACATGTCAGATTCTATGCATTCTCAATGGTAGATCCAGAGGACACCGAGCTTACACAAAGCTTTGAGAACTCATTTGAAAAAAGGTTTGAATATCTTAAAGGACTTGGTTTTGAAGTGGTTGAGTATAAGCGCGTAACTGCTTATACTCTTCCTGAAGCAGTTAAGGGATTTTCTGCTAAAATTCCGTCCAATGAATTCCCAACAGATGGACTTGTCTTATCCTATGATGACATTGCTTATGGCAGAAGTCTTGGAACAACAGCGAAGTTTCCTAGAAATGCAATAGCATTTAAGTGGGCAGATGAAGAAGCTGAGACAGTACTTCGAGAGATTGAATGGAGTCCATCAAGAACCGGACTTATCAATCCTGTAGCTATCTTTGATACAGTTGATCTTGAAGGGACAGATGTCAGCAGAGCTAGTTTACATAATATAACGTATGTTAAAGATATGAAGCTTGGAATAGGGGACAGAATCAAGGTTTATAAGGCGAATATGATAATTCCTCAGATTTCCGAAAATCTTACCAAGTCTGATAACATTAAACTCCCTGAAGAGTGTCCGGCATGCGGTGGAGAGGTTGTAATAAAAAATGAAAATGGTACAGAAACCCTTCATTGTATCAACCCTAAATGTCCGGCCAAAAATATTAAACTGTTCACCCTTTTTGTTTCAAGAAATGCAATGAATATTGATGGTATGTCTGAAGCTACTATGGAAACATTTATTGACCATGGTTTTCTCAGAGGACTCTCAGATATATACCATTTAAAGGATTATAAAGAAAAAATAGTAGCACTTGAGGGATTTGGCGAAAAGTCATATAATAAGCTGGTATCTGCAATTGAGGATTCGAGAAAAGCAGATATGGCAGGCTTCCTGTATGGACTAGGAATACCAGGATTTGGTGTTGCAAATGCCAAGCTTGTTGTGAGAGCTTATAAGAGCGACATTGACAAAATTATGGAAGCAGTCCCTGAAGAACTCATGGAAATAGAAGGTCTTGGAGAGGTTCTGGCGAATGATTTCTCAGCATATTTTAAAGATGATGAGAAACGTGAAGAAGTAAGAAAGCTTCTTGATGAAATAGAGTTTGTTATAGAAGAAAATACAAATGAACAGGATCTTGAAGGAATGACATTTGTTATAACAGGCTCACTTGAAACCTATCCTAACCGAGATGCTCTTAAGAAAGAAATAGAAGATAGAGGCGGCAAGGTGGCTGGCTCTGTCAGTGCCAAGACTACTTGTCTGATAAACAACGATATAACTTCGAATTCATCGAAAAATAAAAAAGCCAAAAGCCTTGGGATTCCGATAATAACAGAAGAGATGTTTAAGAATAATCAATTTTCATGATTACTCAGAACATCCAAATACATTATCGAGATAAGTGAGGAAGGAAAAATAAAATGCCAATTAGAATAGATAATGATCTGCCAGTTAAACATATACTTGAGGAAGAGAATATATTTGTTATGGACGAAAATCGTTCTAACAGTCAGGATATCAGACCAATCGATATACTGATACTGAACCTCATGCCCCTCAAGGAAGATACTGAACTTCAGCTTCTAAGAAGTTTATCTAACACACCATTACAGGTTAACATAACATTTGTAAGAACCATGTCATATGAATCAAAGCATACTTCAAGAGAACATTTGGAGAGGTTCTATTCGAGCTTTAAAGAAGTTCGAAAGCATAAGTGGGATGGAATGATCATCACAGGAGCTCCTGTTGAAAAAATGAAGTTTGAGGAAGTAGAGTACTGGGATGAGCTTACAAAGATCATGGACTGGGCATCAAATAATGTAACCTCCACACTTCATATATGCTGGGGAGCACAGGCAGGCCTTTATTATCATTACGGTATTCAGAAGTACGAGCTTCCTAAGAAGCTTTCAGGAATATATGAACATAGAACAATGCATAAGAGCAGAGAACTTGTAAGAGGCTTTGACGATACATTTCTCGCACCACATTCCAGATATACAGGAATAGATGCATCGGCTGTCAGAAATAATGATAAACTGATAGTACTTGCAGATTCAGTACTATGTGGACCATACATAATAGTAGGCGATGGCGGAAAGAATATATTCATAACCGGCCATCCGGAATATGACACACTGACACTAGATCAGGAATATCATAGAGATCTTGGCAAAGGAATAGATCCTGATATACCAGTAAACTATTACCCAGATGATGATCCGACTAGGCAGCCAATCAAATCCTGGCGTTGCCATGCAAATACACTATATACAAATTGGCTCAATTATTACGTTTACCAGAGTACGCCTTATGACTGGACAGCAAGGAGTACGGAAAGCGAGTAAACCATTATCTTTATAACTTTAGTCAAAAGGGATGGTTCCTTCTGACACCGCCGGTCTTACTTGACCGTAAGCGTTATGGTCTTGCCTACGCCATTGTGGGCATAGACATAGATATTGCACTTGACCTTTTTCTTCGCTGTAATCTTACCGGATGTGCTGACGGTTGCAACGCTCGGATCTGAGCTGCAATATCTGATTGCCTTTACATGGCTCGCCGGCATCAGATTCTTTTTCTTGTCTGCTTTCTTAACGCTTGCCTTGATCTTGTAAGTGTCCTTCACCTTGAGAGTCAGTTTGTTCTTCTTTATCTTTCCGTCAGAAGTATTGAGCTTCACACTCTTGGCATTCGTATATGTCTTGTTGCCACCTGCCGTATAGACATACATAAGAGGGCTCTCGGAGATATACTTCTTTTTTCCATTCTTATCGCTGACGTAAATGGAACTGCACTATTGTTATGAAATAGCCGTTTGTATTGTAAAAAAAGCCGTTCATGTCATAAGTATTTACTTTTGATCGGCTTTTTTTTATTTTACAGAAAACACATTAACATATAGATCGTTATTTCAAGAAAGGAAAGTACGATGATGAATAAAGATATGATAGTTCTGGAAAATCTGACTAAGAGTTATGGAGCTAAAAACGCGGTTGATGGAATAAGTTTTTCTGTAAAAGAAGGAGAAATGCTTGCACTTCTGGGAGTTAACGGAGCGGGCAAGAGCACGACAATAAAGATGCTTTCCTGTCTTACAAAGCCAAGTGGAGGGAATGCAAGTATAGGTGGTTATGACATTATAAATGATAAAGAAAAGGTAAAAGAACTGATTGGTATATCAACTCAGGAAACTGCAATAGCAAGGAATCTTACAGTGGAAGAGAATCTTCGATTTACGGCAAATGTATACCTGGATTCAAAGGATTATAGTAAGAGTGATCGAAAGAAAATGGTGGAGGATATCATTACAGAGTTTAAGCTGGATGAGGTGAGAAAAACCAGGGCATGTAAGCTTTCAGGTGGATGGCAGAGACGTCTCTCTATAGCTATGGCAATGGTTGGAAATCCCAAAGTGATATATCTGGATGAACCTACATTGGGGCTCGATGTTCTTGCTAGAAGAGAGGTTTGGAGAGAGATTGAAAAGATTAAGAAAGATAGAACGATAATACTAACAACCCATTATATGGAAGAGGCTGAATCGCTTGCTGATCAGATAGCAATTATGATAGATGGGAAGATCAGAATGATAGGAAGTTTAGAAGAGTTAGAGGAAAAGACCGGTAAGATAGGACTTGAAAATGTATTTGTTTCAGTTGCAGAAGGAGAATAAATCATGAAAAGAACGATTGAATATGCAAAAAGAAATCTTATAGAACTGGGTAGAGATCCACTGGGATATGTATTCTGTATAGCATTTCCCATTGTTATGCTTATAGTAATGTCAGTGGTAAATGAAAGTATACCTAAAGAAGCAAATATGACAGCGTTCAGGATTGATAATCTGGCAGGAGGAATTATTGTATTCGGTCAGACATTTGTAATGCTTTTTACTGCAATACTTGTTGCGACTGACAGGGGGAGTTCATTTATCATGAGACTATTTTCATCTCCAATGAAAAGTAGGGATTTTACATTGGGGTATATATTTCCAATGATACTTATAGGGATTGTGCAGGCTGTTGTCACTGGGATTTCAGCATTTATAATTGCAGGTATTACTGGATATGAAATCAATCTGCTGGGACTTATTCTGGCTGTTTTGTTCAGTATCCCTTCATCAGTTATGTTTATTTCGATAGGACTTTTCTTTGGAACAATCCTGAATGAAAAATCAGCTCCAGGGCTATGTTCAGTTATCGTGTCACTTGGGACATTTTTGGGAGGGATTTTCTTCGATGCAGAGGGTGTTGGAGGAATGATATATAAAGTATGCAAATTCCTTCCATTTATCTACTGCACAAGGGTTGCAAGATGCAGTATAAAAATGAATTTTGGCTGGGATTCATTTGGTAAATCGCTTGTGATAGTATCAGCGACAGCAGTAATTATGTGTATCATCGCAACTCTCGTCTTCAATAAAAAAATGAAGGTTGATAAATAAGAAACCGCCCTTGCAGTGATTGATTAAATATTTTATACTCGAATGTAGAGTATCAATTCTGCAAGGGCAGGTAATAGACTTTGAAGATTAGAGCAGAGATAAATGAAAAATATAGTGAGATGGAAGTCCATGTTTGTAACGAGGAGATGTCGGATGAGGTGAAAACTGTTATGGGGCAGCTTCATTCTTTTTTTGATACTTCATTAACTGGAATTGATGAAGTGGGAAATCGATGTGTGATCCGGCCGGCTGATATTATCTCTTTTTATTCGGAAGGACAGAAGGTTATGGCCATGGATACGTCCAAGAAGTATAGCATTTCCAAAAAACTCTATGAGCTTGAACAGGAATTTGAGAGTCTCTGTTTTGTCAGAATATCAAAGTCGGAGATTGTAAATTATAAGAAGATAAAAAGTCTTGATATGAGTCTTACCGGAACTATAAAAGTTGTAATGAAGAATGGATATGAAACATATACTTCAAGGCGAAATGTTAAAAAGCTGAAGGAACTGATTCTTAAGGAGAAGGCATGATCAAGGAAACGATAAAAAAAGGAGCAATAAGTTTTGCTATAGGATCATTTGCGGGACTTATCGTAAATCTGATAATTGATATAATAGTAAATGCTTTGGGGGTCAAGGGCTTTTGTTCGATATCTCCATATTTTGCAGCTCATTTCCCAACCATGGCAATGGCGGCATATGTGAATGTAATTCTTTATGGAGTAATAGGGTCTACATTTGCGATGATGACGGTTATTTATGAGTTTGAGCGGATAGGCTTTGTGATACAGAGTATCATATATTTTCTGGTGACTTCAGCGGTATGTATTCTTATCACGATACTTCTGTGGCAGCTTCAGAATCATCCGATTGCTCTGGTCCTAACATTAGCAGGGTATGCTGTAACGCATGTTATCATGATAACTATAGAATACAAAACACTTAAGAAGGATATTAAAGATATTAATACGTCACTCGGTTAATATATAATGGAAAAAGAATAAAAAAATCGATATTATATTTTTGTCCAGAGGTTTATACAATTTATTTTTTTTCCAAAAAGTCTGCTAAATGATAGATAGCCGCTTATGCTTAGTGCATAGGCGGTATTTTTTCGGTCTTTTACATAAATAACCTGATTTTTTGTTGACTTTTTGAACAGCGTTCAATATAATGAATTTGAACAATGTTCAAGGAGGCGATCATATGAAAAATGATGAAGTGAAAAAATCTATTATTAAAGCGACTATAGA
>JAILEL010000131.1 GCA_024687845.1 Eubacterium sp. | reverse complement strand
CTGCGATTGCTTGTCGTTGTTGTCTTCGAATCAATGATTTTCTGAACAGCCGCAAACTGTTCCTTACTAATAATCGGTTCGTGACTACCTTCGACTGTAATCTTGTCAACAGCACCAAAATTGTTTATCTTCTTCTGTTCAAGATAATCCGGGACATACTGTTTACGGTAAACAATAATCCCACAATAAAATGGATTCTTTAATATACGGGTTATGTTGGCAGGGCTCCAGTTTTTCAAGCCCATCGCAGTTAGTCTGCCTCTTTTCTCAAGCTCATACTGTATGGATCTTGCACCCAACCCCTCCTGGTACAAATCATAAATCATTCTAACAGTCTCAGCTTGATCAGGATTGATAATTAACTCTTTACCAACTCGGTCATATCCTAAAATATTACCGTTACCATACATTACACCATTTTGAAATGATACCTTCTGTCCTGCTTTAACTCTGAGTGAAGTCTTCTTGCTTTCATTCTGAGCTAATGTAGCCATTATTGTAAGTCTAAGCTCTCCGTCCTCATCATTAAGCGTCCAGATGTTATCTTCGGTGAAATACACCTCAACTCCGATTCTACGAAGTTTTCTCGTTTCTTGCAAAGTATCTACTGTGTTTCTTGCAAATCGTGAAACCTCACGAGTCACTATCAGATCAAAGCAGCCTGTTTTTGCATCTTCCATCATCTGCATAAACTGCTTTCTCTTCTTGGTAGAAGTACCAGTAATACCTTCGTCAATATAACGATTATACAAAACCCAATCAGGATGCATCGCTAGTATATTATCGTAGTACTGTACTTGATTATCAAGTGCTGATAGCTGTGCTTCATGTTCAGTAGAGACTCTTGCATAAATAGCAACATTTCTCTTGGACATAAAACCTCCTACTGGTTTTGTACCCAATGATAGGTTAACATAAGATTTAAGTAGAGTCAACCATCTCTCGTGCTCTTTTTTCAGCACAGAGATATTGTTTCACTGATATATCTTCGTCCATCACCAGTACATTAACCAGTGCTAAAGCTAATGCCACATCAAGTTTTCGCCTAATATTTGGATTGGCATCAAATGTGGCATTTTCCTTTTCAATAGTAATATCCAAATAATCCTCGCTCCTTTCCGCTGTATTTTTGCAGTTATAACTGCCGATATCATATCTTCAACTTAAACTCAACTAGATTTGGTATATATAAATAGAAGAAACTCATTAATTGAAAGTCTCATATCGAAAGTTATAACAATTAAAAAGCCGGTGGTTATAGTTAGTAACCCACACTGGACTTGCACCATCTTTATAGTTAGACCCTTACGGGGAGTATCATTATCAAGAGTAGCCGCAACCACGAGACCACCACAGTCTCTGTTTTGCAAGGATTTTATCGCTCCGGATGTGTCACATGAAGAATTATCTTCCAACCATCATGGCGAATCTGCGATACGGCGCAATGCGAAGCATACTCTGAACGTCCGACTTAGTAATACTTATTCAGTTTTCAAAGATCAAATTCAGCTTGTTAGCCTGATGAACACACGAATCAAATCTCAATGCTACTATCAACCCTGATTCATATGTCCAGCCAGGATAGCAAGTGCTATCCTTCAATTATTTCAATCTCAACCCCCTTATATTTTTTTGAAAAGCTCTTTACTGTATTGGGATTTCCCATCCTAATGAGCATTCCATAAAATATTTTCTTTGTATTCTCATCAATATCGCAATTCATTAAAAGATTCATTATTTCCTGTTCCTCGTCAATTGTTAGATGAGTTGTTGCAGATTCCGTCTTACATATTCGAGAACATCCCCCGTTCCCTCTGGATGTTTTTATCGTCACATTATATCTTTCCTCCACCCAGTCGTAGTATCTTCGAACGGTTTCGTCATTACAAATACTAAACTTCTTTTTTATTTCTCTATATGATGTAGAATCAACATCTACCATATAATCAAATATATCCTTAATCTTTGACCAAGGTCTTTCTTTTTTACCCATAGCACAACCTCCCTATTAGCATAAATCTCAAATCTTCGATCTAATCGAAGATTCGAAAAATAAATTCACTATTGTTAAACGAAAAAGGAGCCAAGCAATCAGTCTCCTGACCACTTGGCTCCTTTCGTCACTTATATAGCTAAATATGACTTTTTTCAGCGAATGAAATAAATCGTATCAATCAAAATATGGAATTGTTGTATCAATAATAAGTATGGTCCCCGTAAGTCAATCAATACATTACACGCCAGCAACAGAAGCTGAATTGATATTTAATGAAAGAAAAAAGCATACAGACCCCCTATTGTACTTCCATTCTATAAAATTTGTTGTGTCATAAAAATACCAGCCCTATGCATTTCCCGCTTCCTGCTGCGGATTAAGATATGTAATAATAAACCCACCTATAAAGAGTGCGTGAGAGACGAGCTCGTTGACCACACAGCAACCTGCCATAAGGTAAAGTGCTAAAGCTTGACCGATGGGGTTGATATGCAGATAACGCCTGTCGGTAACGATGGGCGTTTTTTTCGACCTCTTTATTAGGAATAAAAATAACGGAGGCGAATAAATATGCTTACAATTTCAGTTAATGAGAAGAAGTTTATCTACTTAGTATGTAAAACCACGGGTGATATATCTTGTGGAGAAGTATTTGAAATCATTAAAATAGCTAATGAATGGGATGTTAGGTTTGGTTATCATGCTCCCATTCCCAGAACAAAAATCATCTGCTGTGGTGATTTGAATGCTAACCAGAAGTCCCAAGACCATGTCAAGATCAATGAAGGAGCGTCAAAGACGGAGTACCATGAGTGATCTGAAACCGATTATTCAAAGGCTTATGGAGAATCCGGGCGGAGAAGAATAATCTTCATGGTTGCAGAACAGCATGACACAACAAAAAAGCCGAAGATATGAACTATACTGTCCCTACCCTCGGCTTTTTATCTACTATATTTTTTGTTCCCGACAAAAAACTCGTTCCATTTTTTGTGTCACAAACAAATATTTATTTTTGATTTGTGGCACTATGTTAGAACAAGATTCTTCTTGCCCATTAAAAAATCAATTATATTTATATGAGAGATTCCATCTCTGGAAAAATCAAATCTATCCAGCGATAATACATATTTAGGTGAAGCATCACTAATAGGTTTAAAAGCATCAAATTCTCTATCTATTGTCTGCTGTCCATTTAAATAATATGCAACCTGTATAAAACACTTCTTTTTACCATCTATTACTACAAAATCAATTTCACCTTTGTAAGTCTTTCCAACAAATACATCATAATCTCTTGATATCAGCTCATTATAAATAATATTTTCCAGGAAAAAGGTATCTTCAAAATTAACAAAATTGGTATTTACCATTCGGAATCCGGTGTCCACTGCATACTGCTTTTCAATATATGTCATAGCCTGTTTACCTACTATATTGAATCGTTTTACACGATCTATCAGACAGGCTTTTTCCATTTTATCCAGGTACCTGTATATTGTTTTTCTGTCCACCTGCTCCTCATTAAGATTTTCAAAATAAGTTCCTATGTTCTTAGCAGAGAATTCTTTTCCTGCATTTGCCATAACATATCCTGCTATTTTCTCAAAATTCTGCCTATTGATTTTTGAGCGTTCGGTAATGATATCCTTATCCATAATTCCCTGATAAGTCTGTTCCACGTACTTCTTAATATCACCTTCTCGATTAAAAGTAAATCTTAATGGCAGTCCTCCCCATTTTATATAATCAAAGAATAATTCATCAACAGATTCCTCTTTACCTAAACGTCTGCAGTATTCATAGCTTTCTGCAAAAGAAAATGGCATGATTTTGAATTCTACACATCTTCCTACCAGAAGTGTAGCCATTTTCCCCGACAATAACTTTGAATTACTACCCGTGACGAAAATTGAGCAATTGGTTGTTGCCCTGAGAGAAGAAAGAACCTTCTCAAAACTACGCACATGCTGAATCTCATCCAAGAATATCAAATATCTATTTTTATCGTTCATTTTAGAAATAATATACTTGTTCAGCTTCTCCGCATTACGAATTTTTTCATATTGAATATCTTCAAAATTTATCTTAATAATGTGGTCATCATCATAACCATTATTTCTAAGCTCTTCTTCTATCTGTTCAAGAAGAACAGATTTCCCACATCTTCTAACACCTGTAAGCACTTTTATCAGATCAGCTTCGTAAAAAGGACGAATCTTCTCAAGGTATCTTTCTCTTTTTATATACATACGGAATTCCTCTCTAAAACTTAATAAATATAATTATGCCACAAATCCCAAAAAAATCAAGATTTGTGGCACTTTTTTTGCAATATTGAAATACAGCCTACCGTTCTATGCTGACTTCTTTATACTTACTATATGAGAATCTTCTGTAAAGTGCTGAGCCTCGAACCAAGCTCTTGCCTGTCTCAGCCGCTTCTGTCTAGCTTTTGACATTAAATCTACCACCCCAAAATATATTTCAATCGTTTTTTCTTCTATCCGACCGAAATGCTCCGATTCCGGCACGCATTACACTATCATTTCCATATTTGCTTCGGATCTTATCTAATGCCTTATCAAGATTCTTCTGTTTTTCTTTCTCTTCCTCTCCAAATAGAGACATCTGTTGGAACCCATCTTTATCTATATCTGAAGCTGAAAGACCAATCAGCCTAAGAGGTTCTCCTTTCCACGCTTCCTTCATAAGCTTAACTGATATATCGTATATTTCAGAAGTGATATCAGTGGAATTCTCCATCTTTCTTCCATGAGAATGACGTTTCATATCACTGGTACGATATATAACAGTAATCGTAAATGCCTTCACATCATCAGCTCTGAGTCTCCCAGCTACTACATCCGCTTCTGCAAGGAGCAAACGATTCACAGTCTCGAAGTCCGTCACATCATCCTCAGTTGTATTCTCAACACTGTAACTCTTTGCTTCCCGTTCTTCATTTATCACTGAAGAATCATCTATTCCATTTGCTGCATTATGTAAGTAATGCGCCGTCTTCTCGCCAAATGCACCAAGTAGTATCCGTTCATCCGTTCCGGCCAGATTTCCTATAGTATTTATTCGCATTTCTACGAGCTTCTTTGCTGTAGCCTGCCCGCAGCCAAAAAGTTCACCCACCGGAAGAGGCCACATTTTTCCTGCTATTTCATCCGGAAAAAGTGTATGAACCTTATCTGGTTTCTCAAAATCACTTGCCATCTTGGCACATAGTTTATTTCTTGCAATTCCAACATTTACGGTAAAACCAAGCTCATCATGGATTCGGTCTTTCATTTCATGTGCAAGCTTTATAGGATCTGGATGCAGCTTCTCCATCCCACTCATATCCAAAAAGACCTCGTCTATGGAAAATGACTGCATAACCGGCGTATATTCATTCAAAATACTCTTAAAGGCATGGGACATTTTTTTATAGAGCTGAAAGTTCGGTTTTACAACTATAAGATCAGGACATTTACGGAGTGCCGTTGCAACAGGTTCACCTGTTATAATGCCATACTTCTTAGCAGGAATAGATTTGGTAGATACTATGCTGGTACGGCGAACCGGATCACCTCCAACGCATGAGGGAACCGTCCTGAGATCCAGCGTCTCGCCCTTTGAAAGTCGATCAACAGCCTCCCATGAAAGAAATGCACTATTCACATCTACATGAAATATCAGTCTTTCACTCATATAAATCAATTCCCCCAAATTCGCCAACAGCTATTCAACTTTTGGACTTTTCGTCCAAAAGTTACTTATCCATGGTAAAGCTACACTCCGGATATCCAGAGCATCCCCAGAACTCTCCATACTTTCCATTACGAAGTTTCATCTGCTTCCCACACTGTCTGCATAGTGGAACCCTTTTCTTCCCGGACTCGAACAGCTCCATCTCATCTTTAAGAAGCTCATACACTTGCTGTGTCATATAGCAATCTGCTAATGCTCTATGCGCACCTTCCGTAGATATCCCGTAATGCACAGCCAGATCTGTCATTCTGTGATGTGCCATTTCTGGTAAGCATCTCCGAGATAAAGTAAGCGTATCAATATAATCATTATCGGGAAATGCATTTAGAAATGCCTCGCAGTCACGGTATATGAATCCCATATCAAAAGCATGGATATTATGACCTACAAGCGGTAAGTCCTCAATGAACTTAATAAATTCTGGGAGGACATCCGCAAATATCGGAGAATCCCCTACCATCTCATCATATATTCCGTTCACCGCACTTGCATCTTCCGGTATATGGCGTTCAGGATTAACAAGCGTGCTGAACTCATCTACCTTCTTATGATTCCTGACCTTAACCGCAGATATTTCCACAACTTTATCTGTATATGGTGAAATACCCGTAGTCTCCAAGTCAAAAACAACGTAATCAGGAGTGAAAATATCAAGTTTTGTTCCAGCCTTGTTACTTAACATATATTATACATCCACTATTCATTTACTCTTGAAGATAATTTTTCCAAGCATTCTTTTTGTTCTTTATTATTTAACTTATCAAAATAGAATAATACATCTTCTATTTTGCCTTCACTTATTATTTCATC
>JAILEL010000130.1 GCA_024687845.1 Eubacterium sp. | reverse complement strand
TAAAGGCAAAACCGTCATCAAGCTTATCAGCAGTTCAGGAACCGTCGCCAAAATTAATGTTGAGGTAGTAAAGAAGAGTAAGTAAATCCTGACCGAAGGAGGTACTGTTCATGTACTCCTAAAAAAATAATCAATTAGTGTATTATACAAAAAATGTGGGGTAGTCATTATCGGCTACCCCTTTACTAATCTTTATTTGTTCTTTACAGTTAACTTATATACTTTGCCGATTACATCAGCATTGTGACCAAACCATCCGGAATTGTAATTTGCTCCTATCCTTATATAATACTTTCCAGGTTCCAGGGTCACTTTGAATGAATCTGACTTTACAACTTTTTCTTTATAATCTATTCTCTCATTGTCTTTGTCCAAAAGCTCAAAGTTCCATCCATACTCAAATATCTGTTGAGTATCATATTTAGCTAAACTGATAGTATATTTGGCTTTTTTCTTCACTTCAAACATGTAATAATCCACATCTTCATTCACGTGAGCAAAACCTCTATACATCTTAATTTTTGCGGACATCTTAGTAGCATTTTTTATGTCATCATTATTTTCTCTTTCCCATTTATTGCTACTCTTCTGCACAACATCTATACCATATTTATAGTTTATAGGGCTATTAGAAGTATTTTGCGCACTAACCTTTATATAGTATATTCCTTTCTTGAAAGGCAACTCCTGAGTCGCTTGCTTAGACATAAAGGTAAAAGAACCAATATAAGTCATATCTTTATAATACATCTCCAGCTTAAATCCATCTCCCAAATCAGCCTGATGTTCTTCATCTTCTAGATACATTCTTATATTAAAGTATCCATTTTTGGTTATTTTGACCTTATACCAATCAACATCATTTTTATTGTACAACGTACCCATTGTAACTTTTTTATCATCAGCTGTTAAACTTGTGGCCTTATTACTCTCACTATTGTCCTCAGATTCCCATTGCCCCCCTGATAACGAAAAACTCAAATTATAAATACAGTTTACTGCATCATAATACGTACTTGAATTTTTTATACGTATATAGCAATCTCCTTTTCCAAAAGGAATTTCCGGAGTTTCAAAATCAGTTTTTATGTTATTGTATTCTTTTATCAAATTATTCAAACTGCTATCATAGATTAATAAACTCCAGCCATTTCCGAGTTCATCTCCATCAGTTCTTTCATCAACAGACATCTTTATCTTGACAGCATCCGCTTTATCCAGATGAAGCTTGAACCAGTCTTCATCTTCATCACGATCCAAAGCTCCAGAATATTTCACATTTTCATTTATGACATTCGCGTCTTTACCCGAATCGTTTATTTCTATTTCAGCTGCATTATCTTCATCAAAAAGAACAGCCACTTCATATTCACAATCCCAAGCCCCACTATAGCTTGCAGGTGTAACTCTCAAATAATAAGTACCAGGTTCAAAAAAATAATAGCTCGAGGTGCCGTCAGAAACCCTACTCCATTCTCTGACTGTACTATTGAGGTTACCTTTTCTATACAGTCCCCACCACCAACCAGATCTAACTTTATCTCCATCAGTATTTTCAGTGGTATTGAATTTTATTCTAAAACATCCTCTTTTATCAATATTAAATATATACCATTTTTCTTCTTCACCACTTTTGCTTACAAAAGTATGTCTGCTACCTTCATTTAGTGTTAAATGTGTCCCGTTCTCTTCAATCTCCACCTGTGATGCGGCATAAACGTCATTATATTCCGCTATCATTGTCACCGTCAAAAGAACAAGTAAACTAAAAATTGCTTTTTTAAAAAATTCCCTTGCTTTCATAGTCTATCTCCTTATAATCTTACTTAACGATGTATTTCTCATAACGAATAACCGAGATGAGTTATTATTTCTGAGAAATTATTGTTAGTTTTTTTATTATATCACTTTTCTTTGGTTCTTCATTGAAGGGGGTAGTATAGCCAAATTTATAGCATGTACGGATATAGTAATGATTTGAGTCGCCTTATATCTTCATGTAGGGCTTCACAATCAGGATATCTTTTATTTGGGTTATGATTCAGGCACCCTTTTAATAATCTTAACAGAGTCTCAGCCATACTTTGTCTCACCGTATTTGTTGATTTCTGAAGTTCTATAGTTATCGTCTCTACAATATCTTTCAATTTACTAAATAAGCTCTCATGATATACCGAAAACTCAGTGTCTCTACCTGTTACAAGGGCAGAGAACATTACTGCTCCAATCGAATAGATATCGGATCTGTTATCATGTTTTCCGACATACAACTCCGGAGCCGAGAACCCCTCTGTCACCTTTATTATATGATTTTCGTCATTTGCCATACGGATGGAGTCAATATCAAACAAAGACACATGTCCTAAGGATATTTCAGTTCTCCTATCATAAACAACTAAAAAATTTGAAGGTTTTATATCAAGATGAAGTAATCCAAGTGAATGAAGACTGCAAATACAGTATGTGAGCTGTTCTAAAATATGTACAACGTCATAAAGCTGATGTATCCCAATTCTTCCGTCAGATATGTTTTTTCTAATATATTCCTCAAATATTATCCCCTGCTTATCATCAGGAGACCATATATAGC
>JAILEL010000067.1 GCA_024687845.1 Eubacterium sp. | reverse complement strand
GGGAATACAAATATCACATCTCCCTGAACTCCATACTGTCTTGGATCCAGTCCCAGTTCCTCTATAGCACAAAGCATACCATTAGATTCAACAGGTGACTCTTTACCAAGTGTACCTTTATTTATAACCCAGCCAGTTTCTGGATTTGGAGCACTAACGTAACCATTTCCCTGATGCTTCATAGGAACAGAACCACCATCAAGAATAGCGACAACCTTATCACCAACCTTGATATTATCTATTCCTGCAACAATCTGAACAAGTTCTGACTGTCCTACATCCACCTGACATACCAGCCATCTTTTCTTCTCAGTAAACTCTGGATGCTTCTCAAGAGACTTTATCTCTCCAACATAAGCATTACTAAGAGCTTTGGATACAATATATGCTTCTTCAACATGAGAACCAGAAAGAGTAATCTTATCTACATAGTTTCTGAGAGCAGCATCATTTTCCTCTCTCAGAGCCTTGATTTCTTCTTTAGTTCCATTTACAGGTTTAAAATCTATCTTTTTCTCTACGCCCTTCTCATCCACATATTTAATATCAGGTGCGTAGTCTTTTATCCATGAAATAGGTGTTATCATTGTCCTTATCCTCCTTTAGAACTGCTCTAAGAATCTGATGTCATTCTCATATAAGAGACGCATATCATCGATTTCATACTTAAGCAGTGTTACACGCTCAAGACCAATACCAAATGCAAATCCACTATATACTTCAGGATCGATACCACACATTCTAAGAACATCAGGATGAACCATACCACATCCCAGAATTTCTATCCATCCAGACTGCTTGCATACTCCGCAGCCTTTTCCGCCACATTTGAAACAGGTAACATCAACCTCTGCTGATGGCTCTGTGAATGGGAAATGGTGTGGACGAAGCTTTGTTTTCGTCTTAGGACCAAAGAATTCCCTTGCGAACTGATCAAGAGTTCCCTTCAGATCAGCCATGGTAACATTTTTTCCAATAACAAGTCCTTCAACCTGATGGAAGGATGGGCTGTGAGTTGCATCAACCTCATCAGCTCTAAATACTCGTCCAGGGGAAATAAGCTTGATAGGAAGCTCTCTCTCTGCGAAGCCTGGAGAAGTTTCCTTAAGCTTTCCGGCAGCAAGCATAACCCTTGCCTGAACTGAAGAAGTCTGAGTACGAAGAACTATATCATCTTCAGTGGTCTGCTTCTCACCTGGTGCATAATATTTATCCTGGCTCGGATCGTGTCTCTGAATATAGAAAGTATCCTGCTCATCCTTTGCCGGATGATCTTCAGGAATATTGAGAAGCTTGAAGTTCATTCGGTCATACTCAACCTCTGGACCATCAACAACTTCATATCCCATTCCGATAAATACCTTCTCCAGATCTTCAAGTGCAATCTGATTAGGATGCTTATATCCTCTGATTACCCTTTTTCCAGGAAGGGTAACATCAAGTTTTTCTCTCTCAAGCTTTGCAGACATCAGTTCTTTTCTGATGCCTTCTTTTTTAAGATTCATAGCTTCTTCAAGCTGTGAACGAACTTCATTCACCATCTGTCCAACCTTTGGTCTGTCTTCTGGAGAAACATCCTTCATTCCTTTAAGAATCTGGGTAAGTTCACCCTTTTTTCCAAGTATAGAAACCCTGATTTCATCCAAAGCTTCAGGTGACAGAGCTGCTGCGATTTTTTTCTCAGCTTCTTCTCTGATTTTCTCTAATCTTTCTTTCATATCCTTTTCCTCCTGATTATTTTTTAGACTACAGAGCGTTTTCGTTATAAAACAAAAAGCCCCGAGCCATAATTGACTCGGGACGAATAATTTCCGCGGTACCACCCGTATTCTGCACTTTATTCTATCTGCTAAAGCACAACTCTCAAATGACTTAACGCGCCAAACGTCCGAACCTACATATTACCAGATAATAGTCTAAAGCAATAAAATATCACTAAAAACTAAAGTCTCATTTAGTTCAGCAACTCCGGTGTGAAGATAACTGTAAGATTTGCACTAACAAGGCTCTCAGCCGGTGACCTCATCTCTCTGTCGGAAAGCATTACAGCTTTATGCACCATCACTGTCTTTTCAAATATTTACCACATGATTATAGTTATGCGACTAGCTAAAGTCAAGCATTTTTCTACATATTTTCTTATTCCTCTACAGCTACAATTCACTGTTTACTCAAAATACACTCATGATTACTCAGTTCATAAAGCTTATTCATAGTTTTGTTGTCCACTGAGTGCAGTCCCAGATTTTTGTTGCTATATCTTCATAAAACTCAGGTTCATGACAGACCATAAGTATACTTCCTTTATATTCCTTTAATGCTCTGGCAAGTTCTTCCTTTGCATCCACATCTAAATGATTTGTCGGCTCATCAAGTACCAGCAGATTGGATTCACGGTTAATCAGTTTACATAATCTCACTTTTGCCTGTTCTCCACCTGATAAAACCTTACATTTACTTTCAATATGTTTCGTGGTGAGACCACATTTTGCAAGAGCGGATCTTACTTCGTACTGTGTAAATCCAGGAAATTCATTCCATATTTCCTGAAGACAGGTTGTTTCTATATTTTCCGGCATTTCCTGCTGGAAATATCCTATTTCAAGATTTTCTCCCAGTTCAACCGTCCCTTCAATTGACGGGATAAGTCCTAATATACTCTTCAGAAGCGTGGTTTTTCCAATTCCATTTGCACCTGTCAAAACTATTCTTTCACCTCTTTCCATGGATATAGAAAGAGGTGATGACAGAGGTTCATCATAGCCTATTACAAGATTCTCTGTCTCAAATAGAATCTTTCCAGGTGTTTTTGCTACTTTAAAATGAAATTCCGGCTTCGGTTTATCATATATCTTCTCGATTATATCCATATTATCGAGCTTCTTCTGACGCGACATTGCCATATTTCTTGTCGCAACTCGTGCTTTATTTCTTGCCACGAAGTCTTTTAGTTCAGCAATCTCCTGCTGCTGACGATTATAGGCAGCTTCACGTTGAGCTTTTTTCATCTCATATACTTCCTGGAACTTGTCATAGTCACCAACATATCTGTCCAGACTATGATACTGACCATCCATATGATAAATGATATTTATTACGCTATTCAAGAATGGAATATCATGTGATATGAGTATAAATGCATTTTCATAATCCTGAAGATATCTTTTAAGCCAAGCAATATGCTCAGCATCCAGATAGTTAGTAGGCTCATCAAGCAGGAGAATATCAGGTTTCTCAAGCAGCAGCTTTCCCAGAAGAATCTTAGTTCTCTGTCCTCCTGATAGTTCAGTAACATCCCTATCTAAGCCAAGTTCAAGAAG
>JAILEL010000441.1 GCA_024687845.1 Eubacterium sp. | reverse complement strand
GGATATACGGGAACCTTTATTTGATTATCTGGAAGAAAGATATGGTAAGGTTAGAACAATTGAAGAAAAAATCATACGTAAATCAAGGGCTGATGTGCTTGCGGTGATTGACGGATATATAATCGGAATGGAGATTAAGTCGGATAGTGATTCTTATACGAGACTTGAGCGACAGATTAAGGATTATAATGTGTTCTGTGATTATTGTTATGTAGTTGTCGGGGAAAAACATATTCATGTTGATAAGAAAATTCCTGATTTCTGGGGGATAATAACTGTTACGAATGACAATGTGGTTCTTGACAGAGAAGCGACACTTTGCCCGAAGGTAAAGCTTTATAATCAGTTGGATCTTTTGTGGAGAAATGAACTTCTTAATATACAACTGAAGCATGAGCTTCCTAAACTAAGAAATGTGAGAAGAAGAGAAATTTATGATAGACTGATAGCCAGGTGCGGCGAAGAGACGATTAAAAAAGATCTGACTCAGGAGATGTTTGAACGTGATTATACGATTTTTGATGAAAAAAGAACGATAAAAGAAAAAGAACAAAAGGACGCAGCTAAGAAAAACAAAAGTACTGCTACTTCACAAAATAAAAAAAGTAAAAGAACACGTAAAAAACGAAAAAGTATAATATCGGAAGAAAAGAAGAGACTCCATGTAACAAATTATGTCGCTCCTAAAAAGCACAGATGATTGGTGTAAAACAAAAGTACTTGACATGACACTGGTTGTTTGTTATTATTCTCATGTTGTAAAGGAGATATGCTTGTCAAGATGGATGAGAGATACAGAAAATCTTTATTATATGATTTTTATGGAGAACTTCTGAATGAACATCAGAAACAGGTTTTCTCCGCTGCGATTTTTGATGATATGTCTTATTCTGAATTGGCTGATGAATTTGGATGCTCCAGGCAGGCTGCATTTGATCTTGTAAAAAGAATCAGTAACAAGCTTGAGAATTATGAAAGTAAGATGGGGCTTCTGAAAAGATTTACGGAAGCTAAGGATAAGATGAATATACTTACATCAACTGTCGAGGACATAAAGGAATCACTTTTTTCTCAGCAGGATAAAGATATAAAGACGAATGATTTGGGACTTTGTGAAAAACTTGACAGTGTAATAAATATATCTAAAGAAATATTTGATGAATTTTAGAAACCATATGTATATTAGTTGAAGGGTCCGGTAAATGATTAGATATGCCGGTATGGTGATAAAATGGCATTTGACAGCTTAAGTGATAAATTACAAGGTGTATTTAAAAAACTCAGAAGTAAGGGACGACTTGAAGAAGCTGATGTCAAGGAGGCTATGAAGGAAGTAAAAAGAGCACTTCTTGAAGCAGATGTAAACTTTAAGGTTGTTAAGAGTTTTGTAAATACTGTTACTGAAAAAGCCATCGGTGAAGATGTAATGAAGGGACTTAATCCCGGACAGATGGTTATTAAGATTGTTCGTGATGAGCTAGTAACTCTCATGGGACAGGAAATAGTTGAAATGAAGCTGCTGCCCAGTAATGAGCAGACCATCATAATGATGTGTGGACTTCAAGGTGCAGGTAAAACAACCTCTGTTGCCAAGCTTGCTGGACAGTTTAAGAATAAAGGAAAACGTCCACTGTTAGTTGCTTGTGATATTTACAGACCTGCAGCTATTGATCAGCTCAAGATTAATGGTGAGAAGGTTGGTGTGCCTGTTTTTGATATGGGTACAGAGCATAAGCCTGTGGATATTGTAAGGGAAGCATTAAAATACGCTTCTGAAAGAAATCTTAATCCTATATTTATAGATACGGCCGGTCGACTTCATATTGACGAGAATATGATGGCAGAGCTGAAAGAAGTAAAGGAAAATATTGCCGTTACTTATACGCTTCTGACTGTTGATGCTATGACAGGTCAGGATGCAGTAAATGTTGCAAAAACCTTTAATGATGATATAGGAATTGATGGTGTTGTTCTCACCAAGCTTGATGGTGATACCAGAGGTGGAGCTGCACTTTCTATCAGAACAGTTACCGGCAAACCTATCATGTATGCTGGTATGGGAGAAAAGCTTACAGACCTTGAACCATTTTATCCAGACAGAATGGCAAGTCGTATCCTTGGAATGGGAGATGTTGAAACTCTTATTGAGAAGGCTCAGGCAGCCATTGATGAGGAACAGGCTGCAGCCATGGAAGAAAGTATGCGTAAAGGCGAATTCGACTTTAACGACTTTCTGTCACAGATGGAACAGATGGAGAAAATGGGTGATATAAATGATCTTATCGGTATGATTCCTGGAATGAGTCAGAAAATGGGTAATATTGAGATTGATCAGGATGCCATGAAGAAGCCGAGAGCAATTATTCAGTCAATGACTCCTGAAGAAAGGTCTAATCCAAAACTCATCAATGTAAGCCGTAAACAACGTATAGCAAAGGGCTGTGGAATGGATATATCTGAGATTAACAGATTCATGAAGCAGTTTGAACAGTCTCAGAAGATGATGAAACAGTTCTCAAATGCTATGGGCGGTAAAGGAAGTAAGAAGAGAAGAAGAGGCAGATTCAGTATGCCTTTTGGATTATAAACTTGAGTAACTAAATCATATTGCTAATTATTAGGTGTTATAACATCTAAATTATATAATACATTTTTTATAATATGGAGGAAATATTAAAATGGCAGTAAAAATCAGATTAAGAAGAATTGGTTACAAGAAGCATCCTATTTACAGAGTTGTAGTTGCTGACTCAAGAACAGCAAGAGACGGCGCTGTTATCGAGGAAATCGGTTCATATGATCCTAACCAGGAGCCAGGACTTTTCAAAGTTAATGAAGAATTAACAAAAAAATGGCTTAATAACGGTGCTCAGCCTACTGAGACTGTTGCGAGGCTTCTTAAGCAGGCAGGTATTGAAAAATAACGATCTGGAGGTCGAGGCATGAAAGAATTAGTTGAAATCATAGCAAAATCTCTTGTCGATAACCCAGATAGTGTTGTAGTTAGAGAAACTACAGATGATTCTACTATTAACCTTGAACTGACAGTTGCCCCTGAAGATATGGGTAAGGTTATTGGAAAAAGCGGAAGAATTGCTAAAGCTATTAGAACTGTTGTTAAGGCGGCAGCTTCTAAGGGGGACAAAAAGGTTATTGTTGATATAAGATAAGTGACTTTTGGCTGTTAGGCTGAATTGCTGATGTATATATATCAATGGTTACTGTAATTTGTATTATGAGGCCGTGGTCAGTACCACGGCCTTATCGCACATTTGCCATATAAAGTTAATCGTGAATAGTAACTATACAAATTATAAAGGAGACAAATGGAAGAATATCTTAGAATTGGTGTGCTTACTTCTCCTCACGGGGTGAAGGGTGAAATAAGTGTATATCCTACATCGGATGATCTGGACAGGTTTAGTGAGCTAGAGGAATGCTTCTTCAGCATTAAAGGTGAAATGAAACCTGTAACAGTTACAGGCTGTAAATATAAGAAAAATATGCCTGTACTTAAGTTTGAAGGAATTGATGACAGAAATGATATTGAAGCTTATAGAGGTGTTGAACTCTATGTAGACAGAGAACATGCTCTTCCCCTTGATGAAGGTGAGTTTTATCTGGCTGATATAATAGGCTTCGATGTTGTTTCAAAGGATGAAATTATTGGTAAAATAGAAGATTATTTCGACAATGCTGCTGACCAGACAATTTTAGTTGTAAAATGTAACGATGGCAGTACTAAATACATTCCTGATCTGGAAGAGTTTGTTGAAGAAGTAGATATGGATGCTAGCAAGATTTACGTCAATCTTATAAAAGGAATGTAACGTCTTCGAAAGGACTTTGATATGAATTATCATGTAATGACTCTTTTTCCAGAAATGATCGAACAGACGCTGAGCCATAGTATAACAGGCAGAGCGATAAATAAAGGACAAGTTAGTCTGAAAGCTGTCAATATGCGAGACTTTGCGCAGAATAAAAACAGGCATGTTGATGATTACATTTATGGTGGTGGCAGTGGTATGCTGATCCAGCCGGATGTTGTATGGCTTTGCTATAAGGATGTTATGAAAAAAATCGGTACTGGAAGAGCCAGAGTATTATATATGTCTCCTCAGGGAAGAACCTTTGACCAGAATATGGCACAGGCCCTATCTCATAATGAGGATATTGTATTTATTTGCGGACATTATGAAGGAATAGATGAGAGAGCTATAGAGCTGATCAATCCTGTACATGTATCTCTTGGAGATTTTGTTTTAACGGGTGGTGAGCTTCCGGCAATTGTTATGATTGACGCGATTACAAGACTGATTCCGGGAGTTTTAGGTAGTGACGATAGTGCGGTTTACGAATCCTTCTATAATGGACTTCTTGAATATCCTCAATATACCAGACCTCCTGAATATGAGGGATTAAAGGTTCCTGAAGTGCTTCTCAGTGGCAATCATAAACTTATTGATAAATGGAGATATGAACAGGCTTTGTTAAGAACTAAGGAGAGAAGACCAGATATGTATGAGAAGTTTGTTAATCTTTCACAGTAACAATTTCTTGCACTACTATAAAAATAGTGGTAGAATACAAAAGTTGTTAGTTAAAAAGATGAAGGAGAATATTCATGAAAAAGAAAGTCTTTGCATTAGTACTTGCACTTGGACTTGCCCTTCTGGCAGGTTGTGGTAAGAAAAATGAAGAGGAAGCAACTACAGAGGTATCAGATACAGGCGTTAAGCCACAGGAAGAGATTGTAAAGCTTGTAAATGAAGATTTACCTGGAATAGCTTCTGAAAGAGATAAAGCAGTTTCAATTTATAATAAGTATTTTGAGGATGGAGCAGATCTTGATTCTGAAACATGGAAGGATCAGCTTGAAAGTGAAGCACTAGTATCATACGATGCTTATCTGGATAAGCTTACTGCACTTACTTATGAAAATGCTGAGGTTCAGAGTATTAAGGATTTATATCAGAAGTCTGCTGAGAGTCAGCGTGATGCTATTGAATGTGTAATTAAAGCTATTAAGGATGTTGATACAAATCAGCTATCAAGTGCTCAGCAGTCTGTAAATGATTCCAAGACATATCTCGGAATGTATGAGGACAGTCTTAAGGCTGCTTGTGAGAAGTATGGTATCGTAATTAATGGTGATTTCCAGGGAGCATCTCTTACTGATGCTATTCAAACAACAACTCAGCCTACTACAGAAGCTGCAAAAGGAACACCAAATGATGCAAGTGCATCGGATGCTGCGGATGATGCTTCAGCTGGTGACGCTGAATAATATAAGCTTTTTAATGAATTATATTTATGAAAATGAGCCGAAAGGCTCATTTTTCAGTTGCTGTAACTTTTTTTTAATTGTTCACAGTTTATTCAAAATAGAGTGGTATCATACATTTATGTTTATATATTTCTGAGTTTTTATTTTGAGGAGGTACGGAGCTTTGACAGATACTAAAATATTGGTTGTCGATGACGAAGAAAGAATGAGAAAACTTGTCAGAGATTTCCTTTCAAAAAGTGGTTACATTGTTGTTGAGGCGTCTGATGGGGAACAGGCTTATAATATCTTTACTTCAACTAATGACATTGCGCTTATTATTATGGATGTTATGATGCCTAAGATGGATGGTTATGAAACTAGTGAAGAGATTCGTAAGATATCTGATGTACCGATTATCATGCTGACAGCAAAGTCCGAAGAAAAGGACGAGCTTAAAGGCTTTGAAATCGGTGTTGATGAATATATTACGAAGCCTTTTAATCCTAAAATACTTGTGGCCAGAGTTGAAGCAGTTCTTAGGAGAACAAATGGAGAAACTGAATCTTCTATTCTTGAAGCAGGTGGAATAGTTATAGATAAAAATGCTCATACAATTGCAGTTGATGGTAAGCAGATTGATCTTTCTTTCAAGGAATTTGAACTGCTGGAATATTTCCTGAATAATCAGGGACGAGCTCTTACAAGAGAGAACATTCTTAGTCGGGTGTGGAATTATGACTATTATGGAGATGCCCGTACGATTGATACACACGTTAAGAAGCTTCGTGCGAAGCTTGGAGATAAGGGCAAATACATATCAACTATTTGGGCTGTGGGGTATAAATTTGAAGTTAAGGAATAGGTGATAAATTTTGAGATTTAGACATTCCATCAGATTTAAAATTGCAGCAATCACGATGATAACCACCTTGGTTACAATTCTTATTGCTTGGTCCATATGTAATCGATTTATAGAAAAATACTATGTTTCACATACTATAAATTGCCTTGCATCAACATATCGCTCATGTAATGAATTCTTCAGTGATGTTGAGAATATCAAAGCAATTGAAAGAGAAGAAATAATCAGTCTATATGGTTATGTTGAGAATAGTCTTAGTGCATCAATCTATGTTATAAATCCAGATAATTTCAGAGTGTATACATCTGTTAAAATCAATGACAGAACAGCTCTTGCTATTCAGTCAATTATGCAAAGCTATGATCTGGAAAGTATTGCAAGATCTGAAACTAAGTACAGAATAGTACGAAATGAGAGTAAAATTAATGTTGATTCGCGTGATGGTTCGTATTATGACCTAATAGGAGTTCTGGATAATGGTTTCATAGTTGTACTTAGAACACCGATGGAGCCGGTTCATGATAATATTGATTTTGCAGCAAAGCTATTTACAACCATTTCAATTCTTCTTCTTATTGTGGAAGTAATGGTCGTTATTCTTGTTTCAAATATATTCTCAAAACCTATTATAGAGATGTCACGTGTGGCAAGAAGAATGTCCAATATGGACTTTAGTGCAAAGGTCAAGGTAACAAGTCAGGATGAGATAGGTGATCTTGGCGAGAGTATGAATAACATGTCAGCTAAGCTTGAAAAATCCATTACTGACCTTAAGAATGCTAACCTTGAGCTTGCTAATGATATTAGAGAAAAAGAACATATTGAGGAAATGCGTTCAGAATTTCTTTCACATGTTTCTCATGAACTAAAAACACCACTTGCTCTGATTCAGGGATATGCAGAAGGAATTAAGTCTGGAATAGCTGATGATCCTGAAACAATGAATGACTATTGCAATGTTATAACGGACGAAGCCTCTAAGATGAATGCTCTTGTTATGAAGCTGATCAATCTGAATCAGCTTGAAACGGGTGATGATATTTCCATTGAAAGATTTAATGTGACAGATATGATCAGGCAGGAGATTGACAGTTCATCAATTCTTAGACAGGAAAGAAATATCAGGGTAGAATTCAATGAGAATATGCCACTTTATATATGGGCTGATGAATTCATGACTGAAGAGGTTATTACGAATTATCTTACAAATGCTATCCATTATGTCAGGGAAAATGGTCTTATTAAGATCTGGTACGAAAAACAGTCAGAGAATACTGTCAGAATTTGCGTATATAATGAAGGTGACCAGATAAGTGATAAAGACATAAATAAACTGTTCATCAAGTTCTATAAAACTGATGCAGCAAGAACTAGGTCTTATGGAGGATCTGGAATAGGTCTATCAATCGTTGCGGCTATTATGAAGGCTCATAATAAGGACTATGGAGTATATAATGCTGAAGACGGTGTTGTGTTCTATTTTGATACAGATACCAGTGGGAATGCTTAATATGAAGGACTGCCACAATAACATTCCTTTGACAGTTTCCATATAAAGTAGTAATATAGCCTTTGTAAATGTAAATTGCTTTATATTTTAGGAGGAAGTAGAAATGAAAACTAATGTATATGTTGAATTCTATGGAGAGCAGTTAAGTCAGAATGACATTGTTGCTCAGGCTAAGAAAATCTGGACAGATGGTGGAAACAATGAAGCTGATCTTAATAAAATTGAGCTTTATATCAAACCAGAAGATGACAAGATTTACTATGTATTTAATGGCGATATTACTGGTGCATTTGATATTTCAGGTAATGCAAACGTTATCTAAGTTTTTTACAACCGGAAATAAAATTCCGGTTGTTTTAAGTTATAAATATATTTAAGAAATGTGATGCTATAAGTAGGTGAATAATATGATTTCTATAATAGATTATGATGCTGGAAATATAAAAAGCGTTGAAAAGGCACTTCTGTATCTTGGAGAGGATGCTGTAATAACATCTGACAGGGATGTTATTATGTCCAGCGACAGACTGATACTTCCAGGGGTAGGTGCATTTGGTGATGCAATGAACAGGATTAAGGGAAGAGGTCTTGATAAGGTGATATATGACTTTGTTGAGACAGGTAAACCATTCCTTGGAATATGTCTTGGACTTCAGCTGCTTTTTAAGGAAAGTGAAGAAAGCCCCGGGGCAACTGGACTCGGACTCCTTGATGGCAAGATAACTAAGCTTCCTTCTGAAGATTCTGATGGCATCTCTTATAAGGTACCGCAGATAGGTTGGAACAGTTTGACTGTAAATCCTAAGAGTAAGCTTCTGGAAGGTATAAAGGATGGAGCTTATGTTTATTTTGTGCATTCATTCTATCTGAAGGCTGATAATCCGGAAGATGTAGCTGCAAGAACTGTATATAGTACAGTGGTAGATGCTGCTGTTGAAAAGGGAAATATCATGGCAACTCAGTTCCATCCAGAGAAAAGCTCAGAAGTGGGACTTGGAATATTAAAGAATTTTGTGGCGTTATAAAATCATTTTAAGTGTGAAAGGTTTAGCTTTATGTTTACGAAGAGAATAATCCCTTGTTTGGATGTCAAAGACGGAAGGGTTGTAAAAGGTGTTAATTTTGTTGATCTTATAGATGCAGGTGATCCTGTAGAATGTGGTAAGGCATATGATAAAGCCGGAGCAGATGAACTTGTCTTTCTTGATATTACAGCTTCTTCGGACAAGAGAAATATAGTAGCAGATATGGTCAGAAGAGTTGCAGAGACTGTATTTATCCCATTTACAGTAGGTGGTGGAATAAGGTCTATAGAAGATTTTCGTGCTATTCTTAGAGAGGGTGCGGATAAGATCGCTGTTAATTCTGCTGCTATAGATAACCCAACTCTTATAAGCGAGGCTGCAGATAAGTTTGGAAGTCAGTGCGTAGTTGTAGCTATTGATGCGAGAAGGAGAAGAGTGGGCAAGGCTGCAGATCCTGCACTTTCTTACAGTGAAAGTATCAGGATTAATACTGAATGGACTCCTTCAGACGGATGGACTGTTTATAAAAACGGCGGAAGAATCGATATGAATATTGATGCAGTAGAATGGGCCATAAAGGCAGTTGAACTTGGTGCAGGAGAAATCCTTCTTACAAGTATGGATGCAGATGGCACTAAAGCAGGTTATGATATAGAGCTTACTAGAACTATTGCAGAAGCTGTAAATGTTCCTGTTATTGCTTCCGGAGGAGCTGGAACTCCAGACCACTTCGTTGAAGCTGTTACTGAAGGAAAAGCAGACGCAGCTCTTGCTGCATCATTATTCCATTTTAAAGAGCTTGAGATAAGAGAAGTAAAAGAATATATGAGAAGTAAAGGTATATCAGTCAGACTTTAAATACATGATCATTCCAGGACCGAGGTTTTCTGTTGGGCGGGGAATAAAACCGAACTGTTCATAGAAGCCTTCGCGTCCTTTAGCACACATAAGACAGAACATCATTTCTTCGTTTTCTGCTGACAGGGAGAGAACATATTCCTTAAGATGCATAACAAGGGCTGATCCAACGCCTCTTCCGTGATATTCAGGAAGGACTATTAAGTCCTGAATATAGCAGACAACAGCTCCGTCACCGACTATTCGTCCCATTCCAATAAGTTTTCCGTTATCATAAGCCGACAGGCAATATATGCAGTTTTCAAGGGCAAGCTCGGCTTGTCTTTCTGTTAAGGCTTTCCAGCCAACAGACTGCCTGAGCTGAAGATACTCAGCAACTGACAGTCTGTCTTCACTAAATTTTATCATTTCATATTTCCATCTAACATTATTAATCAGCATTTCGATTAATGATGTTTATTTTTTGTTATTTTCTTCATTTTCCATGTTTTCTCTTGCTGCAGCGAGCATGAGTTTAATTCTGTTAACCTGATTAACTTCTGATGCACCTGGATCAAAGTCAATAGGAGTAATGTTAGCTGTAGGATAAATGGTTCTAAGCTTTTTGATTACACCTTTACCTATTATATGGTTTGGCAGGCAGGCAAATGGCTGACAGCAAACTATATTAGGAGCACCATGTTTAATAAGCTCAATCATTTCGCCAGTCAGGAACCAGCCTTCGCCTGTTTCATTTCCGATAGAAACTACAGGTCTTGCATAACCAGCGATGGTAGCAATAGGTGTTGGTGGTTCGAATCTGTTACTCTTCTCAAGTGCTTTAACCATAGGAACACGCATTTTTTCGAGGAACTTGATAAGCAGATTACTGATATTAGCTGACTTTTTGGATTTTCCTAAGAACTCATACTTGTAGTTTGAGTTATATGCTGTATAGGAAAGGAAATCCAGAAGGTCTGGCATAACTGCTTCAGCTCCTTCAGCTTCCAGAAGATCTACAAGGTGATTGTTTGCTGAAGGAAGGAACTTAACAAGGATTTCTCCAACGATTCCAACACGAGGCTTTTTAATGCTTTCATCAAGAGGAATATTATCAAAATCACGAACGATATCCCGAACGATAAATCTGAAATTCCTTGATCCTCTTTCGATATCAGCTATACATATCTTTTCCCATTTCTTATGAAGCTTATTAACAGAACCAGGAACCTTCTCGTAAGGTCTTGTCCTGTATACAACACGCATGAAGAGGTCACCATACATAATGGCGTGCATAGCACATTTCAAACCTTTAACATTGTATTTAAGTCCGGAATTCTTTTCGATTCCCTGAGCACTTATCGATACAACAGGAATATGACCATAGCCGGTCTTCTCAAGAGCTCGTCTGATAAATCCTATATAATTCGTTGCACGGCATCCGCCACCAGTCTGTGTTATGGCAAGAGCCAGCTTGTCAGTATTATATTTTCCTGACGCGATTGCTTCCATCAATTGACCTACGACAATTATAGAAGGGTAGCAGGCATCATTATTAACAAAACGAAGCCCTTCATCTATGGTTGATTTGGTAGCATCTGGAAGCATAACGAAATTAACATGGAAATGTCTTACAGCCGCCTGAAGCATTTTAAAATGTATTGGTGACATCTGAGGACAAAGCACAGTATATTCGTCACGCATTTCCCTGGTAAACTCAACCTTGTCAATTGCAGTAGAACATGCAATCGGTTTAAAGTTTTTCTTTTCTCTTACCTTCATAGCTGAAAGGAGAGATCTTATTCTGATTCTTGCTGCTCCAAGATTAGATACTTCATCTATTTTCAGAACTGTATATATCTTGTTGGAGTTGGAGAGAATGTCCTTTACACAGTCTGTTGTAACGGCATCCAGTCCACATCCGAATGAAAACAGCTGAACAAGTTCGAGGTTAGTTTTACCTTTTACATAGTTTGCTGCTTTATAAAGCCTTGAATGATACATCCACTGATCTGATACAATAAGTGGTCTGTCTACTTCTCCGAGATGTGAAATGGAATCCTCAGAAAGAACAGCTACTCCATATGAATTGATCAGCTCAGGAATACCATGGTTGATTTCTGGATCAATATGATATGGACGGCCGGCAAGTACAATACCAACCTTGTTATTTTCTCTAAGGAATTTAAGGGTTTCCTCACCTTTTTTACGAACATCATTTTTAACGATTTCGGCTTCTTTATAAGCCTTATCTATAGCTCTGCTTATTTCCTCTTTGGAAATATCAGTATATTTTGAAAACTCACGGAACATTCTGTCCTTAAGCGCAAGCTTGTTATCAAGAGCAAGGAAAGGACGTATATAAGTTATGTGTTCTGTTTCAAGTTCTTCCATATTGTTCTTTATATTTTCTGAATATGAAGTAACAATAGGACAGTTATAATGGTTGTTTGCATCCGGAGTTTCGTTCATTTCATAAGGGATGCATGGATAGAATATTGTTTTCAGACCATTCTTAACAAGCCACATAACGTGACCATGACTGATTTTAGCAGGATAACATTCTGTATCACTAGGAATGGATTCAATACCCATCTGATAGATTTCCTTAGAGGATCTTGGTGACAGAATTACTCTGTATTTAAGCTCGGTAAGGAAGGTGAACCAGAATGGATAATTCTCGTACATATTGAGAACTCTAGGAATGCCGATTTCGCCACGTACAGCCTCTTCCTTTGAAAGGGGCTCATAGTAGTTGAATATTCGCTCGAATTTGTAATCATAGAGGTTAGGGAGATTCTCTGAGTTCTTCTTGTGACCGAGACCTCTTTCACATCTGTTACCTGTAATGAAACGTCTGTTTCCTGTAAATTTATTTATAGTCAGCAGACAGTTGTTAGTACACTGTCCACAACGAGCCATCTGAGTTTCATAAGTCAGCTGATCAACGTCATTACTTGGAAGAGTAGTAGAAACAAAGCCCTCTGTGTAATTATCCCTTGCAATAAGGGCAGCTCCGAAGGCGCCCATAATACCGGCAATATCCGGACGGATTGCCTTGGCACCTGAAACAAGTTCAAAGGCTCTAAGAACAGCATCATTATAAAATGTTCCACCCTGTACTACGATTCGACTTCCAAGCTGTCTTGGGTCGGTCAGCTTAATAACCTTAAGAAGTGCATTTTTAATAACAGAATAAGCAAGTCCTGCAGAAATATCTTCAACACTTGCGCCTTCCTTCTGTGCCTGTTTAACCTTTGAATTCATAAATACTGTACATCTAGAACCGAGGTCAATAGGGCTTGGAGCAAAAAGTGCAATCTTTGCGAAGTCCTTAACCTGATAATCCAGTGAGTTGGCAAAGGTTTCAATAAATGAACCACAGCCTGAAGAACAGGACTCATTTAGCATAACATTATCAACTACACCCTCGCGGATTTTGATACATTTCATATCCTGGCCACCGATGTCGAGGATTGTATCAACCTTTGGGTCAAAAAATGCAGCAGCTGTATAATGTGCGATAGTTTCTACTTCACCATAATCAAGATTAAATGCTGATTTAAGAAGTGCTTCTCCATATCCGGTTGAACAGCTTCCGGCGATTTTGGCAGTAGGTGGAAGCAGGCTGTATATTTCTTTCATAGCTTTAATGGTTGTATTGACCGGGCTACCATTATTATTGCTGTAGAAATCATACAGAAGCTCACCTTCCTCACCAATAAGGGCGAGCTTAGTAGTTGTGGAACCGGCATCTATACCAAGGAATACATTTCCCTTGTAGCCATCGAGCTTTCCACGTTTAATCTTGTATTTGGACATTCTGTCCGAGAATTCTTTATATTCATCGTCTCCCTTGAAAAGAGGTGCGAGACGGTTAACTTCAATCTCTATCTTGAGTTCAGGAGTCAGCATTTCAGCAAGCTTGGAAAGAGTAATAGTAGTATTTTCATCTGCATGTATTGCAGCACCTGTAGCGGCAAAAAGATGAGAATTTTCCGGAATTATAGAATGCTCTTCATCTAACTTCAGAGTTTCTATAAAACGCTGACGAAGCTGATCCATAAAATGAAGAGGTCCACCAAGAAATGCAACATATCCACGGATTGGCTTTCCACAGGCAAGACCTGATATTGTCTGATTAACTACAGCCTGATAAATGGATGCAGCAAGATTAGGTTTGGTTGCACCTTCATTTATAAGTGGCTGAATATCAGTTTTGGCAAAAACACCGCAGCGGGCAGCTATAGGGTGAATAGTATCGAAATCACGCGCGAGTACATTTAATCCCTCTGCGTCTGTCATAAGAAGAGCAGCCATCTGGTCGATGAATGAGCCTGTACCTCCAGCACAGACGGAATTCATTCTCTGCTCGATTCCATGCTTTGAAAAATATATAATTTTAGCATCTTCTCCACCGAGCTCGATAGCAACCTCTGTCTGAGGCGCAAAAACTTTAAGCGCAGAAGAAACACAGACTACCTCCTGTTCAAATGGTATTCCAATAACGTTCGACAGTGCGAGACCGCCTGAACCGGTAATATCTGCTGCAACAAGATTATCACCAATACTTGAAATTGCATTTTCAAGAAGCTCACGGAGAGTTTCTTTGATTCTTGCAAAATGTCTTTTGTATTCAGAATAAAGAATCTTATTTTCTTCGTCGATAACGACAATCTTTACTGTAGTAGATCCAATATCAATACCTAAATGCTTCAATTTTATATCTCCTTAATAATTAGAATCTATGACATTATAATTCACTTAAAGATTTATTTCAACAGAGTAAATCATTACTTGATGTTGTTTTTTAGGGGTTAATGTCGTATAATAAACTGTATTCGTGGTTAATCACTTGTTTTTTAGTGTGCCCTTACGGATATTTGCAAAGATTAAAACAAGAGGTCATTATAATGGATTTTCTTAATAAACTTGAAAAACGCTTTGGTCGTTTTGCTATTCCAAATCTATATCTGGTAATCGTAGTTATTACTGTGGTTGGCTATGTTATCAGATATGTCATGCCAAGTGTATATTATCTGCTTACTCTTAGTCCATATATGATAGCTGTTCAGAATCAGTATTGGAGACTCTTTACCTGGATATTCACGATTCCGTATGAAATATCTTCATTTCTGACGGTTCTTTTTCTACCTATAAATCTGTTCTTTTATACCTGGCTTGGAAAGTCACTTGAACAGTACTGGGGCAAATTCATATATAATCTTTATATTATTGGCGGGGCAATTATAATAGATATTTTTGTTCTTTTAGGAGCTCTGTATTATTTTAAAATAAGTCCTAATGCAGCTAACCATATTGCTAATGCACTAGTTAGTGGAACAGGTCTTTCTGAGGGGGCTGACGTAACAAGATATATGTATATGAGCATATTTCTTGCATTTACAGTAGTTGGTGGAGACAATGTAATATATCTTTATTTTGTAATTCCACTAAAAATGAAATACCTTGCCTACGTTGATCTGGCATTACTTGCATTTAATTTCTTTGCAGGCGGTTTCTTTACTAAGATCATTATTCTATGCTCAGTTGCAAATTATTTCATTTATGCTATTGGATATAAGAGTAAATATACACCATCCCTTGGTGATATTAAGCGTAAAAGAAAGTTTGAAAAAGCTACTCAGATGGGAAAAGGTCGTCGCACTGTTGAATATAATGATGACGGTACTATAAGATTTCCTGATGGTTCGAAGATTATCAAACCTGGTGCAGGCAATCCAGAAGGAATTACAATCCATAAATGCGCTGTATGTGGAAGAACAGAGAAAGACAGTCCAAATATGGAATTCAGATTCTGTTCAAAATGTAATGGAAATTATGAGTATTGTTCAGAACATTTATATACACATCAGCATATCCATTAAGGATTTTGACTTAATTCTTAGATTTCAAATTAATATTTTATAGATGGAGTTTATACTTAATGAAAAAAGAAGGCAAAATACTTTTAACTGACATAAATGCAGATAGAGACAGAGAGAATTCACTATGTAAATATCTTAAACTGCTTTCAAGTGCATTTTATAATTATTCTACAATTCGAATGTCACTTAACCTTTTTACTTTTTATGAAATGTCTGAGGATATTAATCTCGACCAGAGGGAAGAGATGGAGGGATATATTGATACTGTAGATGTAGCTTTAAGATGCATTTATAAAGAAAAAAGTGATGTGGATAAGGATATTATAGATGCTGTTACAGAAGCAAGAGATGTGATTACATCTAAAATGAAGATTCTTACTGCGTATACAGATACTCTTGAAATATATGAGTACATACTTAATAGAAGAGAACCTGATATTCTCGGTACAACTGAAGATGTAGATTCTGATCAGCTTGCTAACAACATGTACGAATTTGTATTTTCTGAAAATGATAAGATGCTAGTTAATACAAGAATTCAGGAATTTATAGCTCAGCTTCCGGTACGTATGACCAAAGACAGATTCTATGATATTATTTCCAATTCTTTATCAATATACCGTGGTGGTGAGCAGCGCGCCGTAGAGGATTTTGTACAGACTATAAGAGATAGTGCTCTTATGGATAAGCCTGAGGGATACGATACTGTTTACCCTGAGCTTAATAAGATAATAAATGAATTTGAAAATGCTGATTATACTAAGCTTTCAAAAGAAGAATTTGACAGATTGATGGATATGATTTCTGAAGCTACATATATTATTCAGGACTATGTGACTGGATATCTGATGCTGACGGAAATTATAAATGATGTTCTTATTGTTCTTTATACTTATAAATATATTGATAGCTTATATCTGAATGATAAATATGAGGTATCCGCAAAAATCATTGCTGATCTTTCTTCAGCTGATGACATTTATCAGGCTTCTGAAGCTTTTGATGATATGTTTGTGAAGCTTGAGGGGGCTCAGGAAGAAGCGTACGAAGAGCTTGCATTTTTGAATAGTAACAGTGATGAGCTTTACGGTACATATTATGAAATGTACGAGAATCAGGAAATCAAAGATATGTTTGATATTCTGAAGAAGACAGATACACTTACATCAACCTCTCTTTTCATGGATATTGATGATAGTGCTATCAGTGTTGTATCTGAGGAAGCAGATGATATATTTATCACAGAGATTAAAAAAGATCTTATTGATGATATGAACGAGATGTTCGCCAATACTCATAAGCTTAAGAAAAGAAGTATTATGGCGAAGGTTCTCTCACAGATGCCTGTATTCTTTAATACACAGCAGGAAATACTTGAATATTTTCAGTATGCACTTTCTAGCTGTAAGGATAAGGCTGAGCTTACAGCTTGCAGAGATCTGGTAGGAGATATTATTTCTGGTAATTAATATTACTAATCTGTAGGTACCATGATGTTACAATTCTCACAATTTCCGTAAATAGTAACACCGTGATATAAACATTTTGTGAAGGCACATTATTAGCATAGCTATAGGTATTTATATGAAGTTCAAAATCGCAAAAAACATCTATACCGAACCTTGTGACGATAAAATATTTAAAAAGGCTTTGAGAAAAATAGCTGTAAAAAGACCAGTACAGGGAATTTATGTTATTACAAAGCCTCTTTTTGATGCGGGAATCATGGAAATATATAATTACAGCGAATTACTTCAACCTTTTTATAGAAAGAAAAAGGATACTTTGCATATTATAGGTATTGCAAGAAGCAGAGAAGCTGCAAAAAGGATTGTTTGTGATATTTTGGAAGATGCTTATAGTAAATGTGGCAGTCCTGATATAGATTTATTATTTGGAACAGGGGAAAAAGCATGAGTATAGTACTTGCCATTCTTAAGATAATAGGAATAGTACTTTTGGTAATACTTGGAATAGTCCTGCTTTTATTACTTCTGATAATGTTTGTTCCTATTAAATATAAGATACTTGGTGTTCATAACGAAGAAACTACAAATCTTGATATTCTGGCAAATTATCTTGGAATAAGGTTTAAAGCAAATTATAAAAAGGGCGGAGATGGTTTCAAATATGTCTTAAAATTTCTTTTTATTAAGCTTAAATCCAGCGATGATGTTGATGAAGATGATTTAGATGAGCTCGAAGATGAAGGCTTGAACGATTATATAATGAATCCGGCAGAGGATGGAATAGCTGTTCAAGGCGGCCAGACTCAGGGAAACATAGGACAGGCGAATCTTGGCCAGGAAAACCTAAGTCAAGACAGTTCAAGTCAAGATAATTTGAGTCAAGGAAACTCAGGTCAAGGTGATTCAGTGCAAACCACAGCTACTGAGGAATCTGTTGATCAGCAATCTATGACATCGCAAGATGCATTTGATCAGATAATGCCAACTGATGATGAGATTAAATTAAGTAAGAAGGAACAAAAGCAAAGAGAGAAAGAGCGTAAGAAAGCTCTGAAAGAGGAAAAGAAGAGACAGAAAGCTCAAGAACCTAAAAAATCTATTGATGATAAAATAGATGAGCTATTGAAAAAGATAGATGATAAATTAGATAATCTTGATAAGATTTATGTTGAGAAAATCACAAAGCTGGATCACTGGATACAGTTTCTCGATAAAGACTATGTTCGCCATACCATAAGCATGGTTCTTGTGATTTTAAAAAGAACATTGGTCACCATAAAACCAAAGAAAAGCAAAGGTTATCTTAGACTTGGACTTGGAAGCGCTGCTGATACAGGTGAAGTACTTGGAAAAATATCCATGTTTTATCCATTATATGGTCGGTGGCTCAGTATTGAACCAGATTTTTATAATAAGATTATCGAAGCTGATGTCATGATGAAAGGAAGGATTTATCTCTTCAGAATTCTATTTCCTTCAATAAAACTGGCACTCACGCGTGATTTCTGGAAAACTAAGAAGCTTTATGATAAGATTTAGACTATAAAAATTTATTGCAATCTATTGAACAGTTACTAAAGTGTTTATATAAATACAGGAGGTTTAAAATGGCAAACGGTAATGATTTCAATTCAACCATTAATTCACTTTTTAAAGGAATGGATGCATTTCTTACTTCAAAATCAGTAGTTGGAGAACCAATCGTAGTTGGTGAAACAACAATTATTCCATTATGTGATGTTAATTTCGGAGTCGGAGCAGGAGCATATGGAAGCAAGAGAAGTGACAGTGCAGGCGGTGGAATGGGCGGTAAGCTTTCACCAACTTCTATTATTGTTATTAAGGACGGCTATGCTCAGATACTTAATCTTCATGAAGATGCAGGAGCACTTGGTAAGATTATCGACATGCTTCCAGGAGTTACTGATAAGATTAAGCAGATAATTGATAACAAAATGGTGACTGATGATGAAATGGATCAGATAAACGAGCTTGCTGGTGAAATGAAGGATAAGGAATTTTAGGAATAATAGTCGTTGATTTACATATAGTGAGTAAATTAGCGACTTATTATTTTGATTTAAGTGGAAAGAAATACAAGTAATTAAGGAGAAAGTATAGTATATGAGTAAAAGAGTAGTAGCGCTTATATCAGCTATAATAATTTTTTTTGGTATTGTGTCTATTCCAAAGCTTGACACTCAGGCTGCAGGTGGCTATACAACAAGTTATTCAGATGGAAAGGTTTACATTTATAAATCTGGAAAATATGTTGATACCATATCCTATTATGGAGGCAATGTTAATTCAAAAGTAGTTTTTTCTGAAGAAATTGTATATTATACGGTTAGGACAAAATCCGGAAAAAATTATCTATATTTCAGAAATATTGACAGAAAAGTATCAATATTTCTGAAGTCTCTTCCAAATAGTTATTATTGTTGGGATCCTGTAGAGCTATATAGAGGGAACCTGTATATTAATGCATGGAATGGTTCTGATAATAATGCATGTTATAGATATGTTCTTGAAACTGAAGTACTGGTTAAGATTTGCGATGCGGAGTATGTTAAAAGATGTGGAAGATATATAGTCTGTGAACCATCAGCTACATTTGGATGTCCAGGACCTCTTATGCAGATATATGTTTACAATACTTCAAATACAAAGGTAAAGCAGATTGAAAAAGGTTCCTGTGGATATACTATTAAAGGACATGTAATCTATTATGCTCATAACCTTAAAGGAAAAAAATATTTAAGTTTTAATAGTGCTAATTATTTTTCAGTAAATACTTATGATTTGAAAACTGGAAAGACAAAAGTTATTGTTAAAAAACTTAAAGCAGATTCTATGGGAAAAATGGGATCAAAGTATATATATTACAAAGTTAATAGTTGGAATGGAAACAAAGCTAAATGCTATAAATATGATATAAAAGCAAAGAAAAAGATTAAGATTTCATTTAGTCAGTATAAGGCAGATTAAACTGAAGAAATATTTTGTTAAAAAGTTTTTCTCCCCCTAATTCTTGTCTCTGGTTTTATGGTTTAATTAAATCATCAAAGAAAGAGAGACCGGATGAAACCGGTTACGGAAATAAAAGAAAGGGAATTGAGGAGGACAACACTATGAAGAAGAGAATCGTATCATTATTATTAGCTATAATCATCGCAACT
>JAILEL010000434.1 GCA_024687845.1 Eubacterium sp. | reverse complement strand
CTCATGTATATAGCATCGGAAAGATGCTACAAAACAGAGCTTTAGTTGATTGTGGTGAGCTTGCCGAAGCCGCAGTAAGAGGGCTATTAGGTGAACTTCATGATGATGAAAATGGTGGCTGGTACGCAGGACTTACTGCTTCAGGAGAGAAATTGCCAGATAAACAGTGCTATGCTCATGCCTTTGTCATCCTTGCTGCCACATCAGCTATCCTTGCAGGAGTTGAAGGTGCCGAAGAACTTCTTGAAGATGCGCTTGAAATATATGACAGATATTTCTGGAATGAAGAAGAAGGGCTTTCATGTGATACCTGGAATACAGAGTTTACCAGGTTGGACAGTTATCGCGGACTTAATGCCAATATGCATAGTGTTGAAGCTTTTCTTGCAGTGGCGGACTTCCAAGATACTTCGAAAAAATATGAGAAATATCGCGTAAGGGCTGGTAGAATCATCGACAGGGTGATCGGCTGGGCAGAGGAGAACGATTACAGGATTCCGGAGCATTTTACAGAGAACTGGGAACCTGAGCTGGATAAGAACATAGAAAAGCCGGATGATCCATTTAAGCCATATGGTGCAACTCCCGGACATGGGATAGAATGGGCAAGACTGATTGTGCAGTGGTGTATGTCAGTTGATAATCTGGATGACTTTGAATCAGATGGAAGTGATTATACTCACAGATATTCAGATAAGAATAAGTATATAGAAGCAGCCTGCAGACTGTATGACAGAGCAGTGAGTGATGCGTGGCATGCTGATGGCGAGGATGGAATCGTCTATACAACCGACTGGGAAGGAAGACCTGTAGTGAATGACAGAATGCACTGGACCTTGGCAGAGGCTATTAATACATCAGCTGTTCTTTACAGAGTTACAGGACGTAAGAAATATGCTGAGGATTATTCTACATTTATGAATTATCTTGATAACGTAGTACTCGACCATTCCTGTGGCTCCTGGTTTCATCAGCTGGATGAAAAAAATCAGCTTAAGGAAACAGTCTGGCCGGGTAAATCAGATCTTTATCACGCATTTCAGGCTATGCTGATTCCTTATGGAAGAGCAGATGTTTCTATTGCAAAATATATAAGTGATATTAAGAATGCTTTTTGAGTTAACGGTGAATAGTAACAACAAATATAAAAGGGGGACTATTACAATGTCAAATCCATATTTACCAAGATGGGAATATATTCCCGATGGAGAACCAAGAGTATTTGGGGACCGAATCTATATATATGGATCACATGATAAGTCTGGAGCAGGCAGCTTCTGTGACTGCGTTCTGAAATGCTGGAGTGCTCCTGTTGAGAATCCTAATCAATGGGTGTGCCATGGAGATATTTTCAGAGTTGGAAAAACCAGAGATTATGAGGCTGATACAGACTGGACAGATGATGATTCGAAGTTATTTGCTCCTGACGTTGTCGAGAAGGATGGAAAATACTACCTCTATGCCTACATAGAAGGTAAGAAGGGCTGCGTTGCTGTAAGTGACCGTCCAGAAGGTCCATTTAAGCTTGTTTCAAAATATAAATATAATGTTCCAGCTGAAAAATGTAATGACGGAATATTCATCGATCCTGCAGTTTTTGTTGATGATGACGGAAGAGCTTACATATACTGTGGCTATCTCAGATCATATATGGCTGAGCTGAATGCAGATAACATGTATGAAATACTGGATGATACCTTCCAGCAGGATTTTATTCCATGTGAAGTAAAACCTGAGGATGGATTTGATACGAAGGAGAAGCTGTTTTTTGAGGCGGCTTCCATGCGTAAAATAGGCGATACTTATTATATGATTTATTCGCCAAATGATTGTCCAAAGCTTGCCTATGCAACCTCTGACAGCCCGATGGGACCATTTAAATTCCGTGGATATATCATAGATAGTGGTGTTGATTATCCAGGAGGAAATGACCATGGTTCAATCATGAAGGTGAACGGTCAGTGGTATATTTTCTATCACAGAATGACTAATGGAACTATAATGTCAAGACGTGGATGCGTTGAGAAGATAGAGATACTTCCAGACGGAACTATTCCTATGGTAGAAACAACCTGCCTTGGTTTTGAAGATTCACTTAATCCTTACCAGATAACAGATGCGGATATGGCTTGTGTTTTGACAGGAGGGGCATTTATCACAGAGAGAAATGTATTCTCACGATTTATCAGAAATATAACTACTGAGACAATTATCGGATACAGATATTTTGATTTTGGCGAAGATTTTGGAAGCAAGACTATGGAATTTGCTGCAAAAGTACGCGGATTAGGTACGAATTGCAGAATGAATATCTATATAGATGGAGTAGACGGTGCAGATAAACTTGAGACCTGCAAGACAGTTGGTACCAAGATAGGAAGTATAGAAATAGGACATGATGATGAAGTAATTACTGCAGTAATCGATGCAGTTACAGGAAGACATGCGGTTTACTTCACATTTGAAACAGATTACAGTGGATGGATGGCCGACTATTTCAAGGGAAGAAGCCTGTTTGAACTGGAAAGCTTTGTATTCATGAAGTAGTTGATGATACATCAATAAAAGAAGTTTTCAAGAAGTATCAGATAGAATTGATATATATTAGAGCGTGATTAATATATAGTCTTATAAATATATAAAAGGGGTGACAAAATTGAGAAAAGACGTAGTTGCACTTGGGGAATTACTTATTGATTTTACAGATAATGGTGTAAGTTCTCAGGGGAATCCGGTAATGGAAGCAAATCCCGGTGGAGCTCCCTGCAATGTTCTTGCCATGCTGACGAAGCTGGGACATAGCACTGCATTTATCGGTAAGGTTGGCGATGATATGTTCGGAAAACAGCTTTCAGATGCATTAACGGAAGTTGGAGTAGGAACTGAAGGACTTGTTTTAGATAAGAAGATTCATACAACACTTGCGTTTGTTCATACATTTCCGGATGGAGACAGAGATTTTTCCTTCTACAGAAACCCGGGTGCTGATATGATGCTGAGTGAAGATGAGATAGATGAAGAGCTCATAAAAAATGTCGGAATATTCCATTTTGGTTCACTATCCATGACTTCGGAACCGGTAAAATCTGCAACAATTAAGGCTTTAAAAATTGCGAAAGAAGCTGGAGTTATTATTTCCTTCGACCCGAACCTTAGAGAGCCATTATGGGAATCACTTGATGCAGCAAAAAAAGAAATAGAATATGGGATGAGCATGTGCGATATTCTTAAGATTTCTGATAATGAAATTACTTGGTTTACAGGAATAGAGGATTTTGATGGTGGAGTTCAGAAGCTTTGGGAGAAATATCCTGATATCAAAATGATTCTCGTTTCTATGGGGCGCGATGGAAGTAATTGTTATCAGAAGAATGGAAAAGTTACAGTTATGCCATTTATTCAGGAGAATACTATTGAAACAACAGGAGCGGGCGATACCTTTTGTGCAGGTGTTCTTCACTTTGTGCTTGAACATGGACTTAGAGAGTATGATGAAAATGAAAAGAAGGAGATGCTGACATTTGCAAATGCAGCGGCTTCCATCATCACAACTAGAAAGGGAGCGCTTCGTGTAATGCCTGATAAGGAAGAGATTGATGCATTGATAAAGAGTCGGGTATGAGTTAAGTTTTGAGAGTCTGTTCAACAGTGAATGGTTTTAGTTTACATAACATAAACAAATGAATAAAAAAAATACTTGCACTTTGCAGGTACTTTTTTTATAATAGTAAATGAAAACGATTACAACGGAGTTACAAAAATGGCAATGATTTGAATATTTGCGATGAATATGAAGAACATTTATAAATATTTAATAAGAGGATAATATATGCGGACAAACGTGATGAATGAAAATAAAAAATGGGATAAAACCTTTGAGGAGAGGCTTGATGTCTATTATGATGAGCTAAAATGGTTATATTTTGAGCTTTATAATAATGATGATCAGGCCTTGAATTATTTTATAGAAATGCTTTATTCTTTTTATAAGGATAGAAGTAAGGATCTTAAGGAAATGGATGAAGCAAGAGCAGTTGTGGATGATTGGTTTGCAAGTAATGATATGCTCGGAATGCTGATGTATACTGACTGTTTTGCCGGTAATCTGAAGGGTGTCAGAAAACATTTGGATTATATAGAAGAGTGTGGAGTTAATTATATTCATCTGATGCCACTTCTTGAAAGTCCTGAAGGAAAGAGCGATGGTGGGTATGCAGTTTCTGATTTCAGGAAAGTTCAGCCGAAGCTTGGAACGATGAAAGATCTAGCAGATCTGTCAATGGATTGTCACAGTAGAGGCATAAGTGTATGCCTTGATTTTGTAATGAATCATACAAGTGAAGATCACGAATGGGCGAAGAGAGCCAGAGCAGGAGAAAAGGAATATCAGGACAGATATTTTTTCTTTGATGGCTGGGACATACCAAGTCAGTATGAACAGACTGTTCCACAGGTGTTTCCTCAGACTGCTCCGGGGAATTTTACCTGGTGTGAAGAAGCAGGCAAGGTTGTTATGACCACCTTCTATCCATATCAGTGGGATCTGAATTATTACAATCCTGTTGTATTTAATGATATGACTGCAAATATGCTTTATTTATGTAATCAGGGTGTCGATATAATCAGACTTGATGCAGTTCCTTATATCTGGAAGACTTTAGGCACAACCTGTCGTAATTTGCCAGAGGTACACAACCTTGTTCGTATTATGAGAATAGCTGCAAGTATTGTATGTCCGGGAACTCTTCTTTTGGGAGAGGTAGTAATGGAGCCTTCTAAGGTTGTTCCATATTTTGGTTCAGTCGAAAAGCCTGAATGCCACATGCTTTATAATGTAACAACTATGGCAAGTACCTGGCACACTGTTGCTACTAAGGATATAAGACTTCTGAAACATCAGCTCGGAACAGTATTTGCACTTCCAAAGCAGTATGTATTTCTAAATTACCTCAGGTGTCATGATGATATCGGCTGGGGACTTGATTATGATTTTCTTAAGCAGTTTGGAATGCAGGAGGTTCCACATAAAAAATATTTAAATGATTATCTAAAGGGCGCCTGGTATGGAAGCGACAGCAGAGGTGAGCTGTATAATGATGATCCGAGACTTGGTGATGCAAGGCTTTGTGGAACAACAGCTTCACTTTCCGGAATAGAAGCTGCTGAATACGAACATAGGGCTGATAAGCTTGAGCGATACATCAGACTGGATCTTATGCTTCATGCATTTCTTTTGACTCAGAGCGGAATTCCTGTTCTTTATAGCGGAGACGAGATAGGTCAGTTAAATGATTATACATATCATGATGATCCAAATAAGAGAGAGGATAGTCGCTATCTTCATAGAGGCAGTCTTGACTGGAAGAGTGTAGATAGACGCAAGAAAGAAGGAACCAGAGAGCAGTTAATCTATGATGGAATACATCAACTGACACAAATCAGAAGTAGTCACAGAGTATTTGAAAATGCAGCAGATACCTGGATAGTTGAAACCTGGAATGATCATATTTTAGGTATTGGAAGATACTATAAGGGTGAAAAACTAATTGCGCTATTTAATTTTTGTGAAAATGATGAAACAGCGTGGGTAAATGAAATAGAAAATTATACTGATCTGATTACTGGTGAACAAAAAGAGGCGAAGGCTGTTGGTGTTCCGGCATATGGTTTTGTATGGTTGTTGACAGTTTATAAGTAGTGAATATATTAAGAGATAAACTATATAATTAAGCGTATAATTAAATCAAACTATGAACATAATTAAAAAACAGAGGTGAGTGATAGATATGACTATTAAGGAAGTTGCGGAACTATCAGGAGTTTCTACAGCAGCAGTAAGCAGATACTTTAATGGTGGATCTCTTAGTGATGAGAAGAGAGAACAGATAAGAAGAGTGGTAGAAGAAAACTCCTACACTCCAAATGCATTAGCACAGACTATGAGAACAGGAAAAAGTGGTCAGATTGGCGTTATTGTACCACATATTCATTCGGATTCTATGTCACAGATTATGACAGGAATAGCGAATGGTCTCAGGAAAAAGGACTATACTTTTATACTTGGATGTACTGATGGAGAAAAGGAAAAGGAAGTTCAGTATATAGAATCCATGCAGAAAGCCGGTATGGATGGGATAATACTTATGGGAACCGTGATGACACCGCATTTGAAGAGTGCCATTGAGAATTCCGTAGTTCCTATAGTCGTTACTGGGCAGAGTTTTACAGGCATACCTTCAGTATATCATGATGATGTACACTCCATGAAAGAAATAACGAAGCTAATGTTGGAAAAAAGAGATAAAATCGCCTATATTGGCGTTGATGAAGAAGATGCAGCAGTTGGGCAGGCAAGAAGACGAGGGGTTGAAAAAGGGTTAGAAGAAGCAGGGATAGCTTCTGAAAAGCTGATTCGTGGAATATCTGATTATACTTTAGAGGGTGGATATAATGCAGCTATAAAACTGCTTGAAAATTATCCTGATATTAATGGAATTATTTGTGCTACTGATACTATTGCACATGGAGCTATGAAGGCAGTAAAGGAAAGTGGAAGAAAAGTTCCGGAGGATGTTAGTATAACAGGGGTTGGAAACTCCTGGGCAGATACTATTTCAGATCCACAGCTGACTACTGTTAAGCTGTATTTTGAGGAGTGCGGAGTGGTAGCGGTAAAAGTGCTGATGGAATTAATTAAATCAGAGAAAGGAGATGTTCCGGTCAGCAACATTAAGCTTGGATACCAGATAATTGAAAGGGGGTCGATATGATTTGAAACTGATTTTTGTTGATATTGATGGTACGCTTACGGTACCAGGTGAAAATGTACCTCCAGACAGTGCTCTTGCTGCTATAAGAAAAACTCAGGCGAAGGGAAATAAAGTTTTTCTATGCACAGGACGCAATCTGGATATGTTGAAACCTCTTCTTGTTTATGGATTTGATGGAATTGTAGGGAGCGGTGGAACTTATGTAACTGTTGGTGATAATGTGATAATTGATGCTCCTATGACAAATGAAGATAGAGATATGGCACTTAAAAGTCTTCACGAAAATGGAGTATATTGTACTATCGAAGCTAAAGGCGGTTCCTGGTGCGATGAAGGCATAGGTGAATTCATGGAGCAACAATCAGGTGGAAATAGTGAACTTCAGCGATGGCGTAAAGCTATTGAGGCAAGTCTTGGGATTCGTCCGATGAAAGAATATGATGGTTCATCTATTTATAAGATTGTAATCATGTGCAGTGAAATATCACAGCTTGATGAAACTAAGAAACTGCTTGGTGACAGATACAGATTTATAGTACAGGAATCTGTGGAACAGAGTCTTATAAATGGTGAACTTTTAAGTGTTGAATATGATAAAGGAAAGGGGGTACGTGCGGTTGCAGAACATCTTGGTGTCTCCATCGAGGATACTTATGGATTTGGAGACAGCATGAATGATCTGGAAATGATTGAAACTGTAGGAACCAGTATATGTATGGAAAATGGTTCTCAGGCTCTAAAGGATGTTTCTGATATGGTTTGTCCTTCAGTAACTGAAAATGGGCTTGCAAAAGCATTTGACATTTTGAAACTAACGTGATATAGTGTAAACACATTGAAATCGTTTACAATATTTTTTCAAACATCAAAAGGAGGATGGTAACATGGCACTGGACTACAGAAAGTGCGCTGAGGAAATAGTTGCCAACATAGGTGGCAGGGATAATGTTGCTCAGGCGGCACATTGTGCAACCAGACTCAGACTTGTAATCAAGGATAATGGAAAGATTAATAAGTCTGCTCTGGAAAATGTCGATGGTGTTAAGGGAATGTTCGAGAATAACGGACAGCTCCAGCTCATCATTGGAACAGGAACAGTTAATAAAGTTTATGATGAATTCCTTGCGGTTACGGGAATGACAGCAGCTACCAAGGACGACGTAAAGGCAGCAGCTGCAGCTCAGCAGCCAGCATGGAAGAGAGCACTTAAATCAGTTGGAGATGTATTTGTACCTATCCTTCCGGCCATTGTTGCATCCGGTCTTATGATGGGCGTAGTAGAGGCACTTGGAAAGGCAATTCCTTCATTTGCAAGTACAGATTGGTATGCATTTCTCGATATGGTTGCAAATACAGCATTCGCATTTCTTCCCGTTATTGTAGCTGTCAGTGCAGCAAGAGTATTTGGAGCAAATATATTTCTTGCAGCGGTTATCGGCCTTATGATGGTTCATACGGGACTGTTGAATGGATGGAATGTAGGTAGTGAAGAAGCTATTAACTCATTCTTCGGAATTGAAACTGGTGTGATTCCAACATGGAATCTTTTTGGAAATATTAAAATAGGCGATTATATTCTTGGTTCAATATCAAGACATGGTTATCAGGGACATGTAATCCCGGTTATGATAGCAATCTGGTTTATGAGTAAGATTGAAAAATGGCTGCATAAGCATGTGCCTGAAATGATTGATCTTTTCGTAGTTCCAATTACAACAGTTTTCCTTACAGCACTTGTTACATTTATGGTAGTTGGACCTATATTTGCTACACTTGAAAA
>JAILEL010000425.1 GCA_024687845.1 Eubacterium sp. | reverse complement strand
GAAGAAAATATGCATATGATTGAAAAGCTTGATTATATATTTTCGAAGGGAAAGCTAAGTATAGATCTAGGTTGTGTGGAGCCGTCTATCAATCTGGACAGAAGGATAAAGTTAACAGAAGCGAGACATCCACTTATGGATAGAAAAGTAAATGTGCCTCTTAACTTTTCACTCGGAGAAGAAGGTATAAAGGGAATAGTAATAACAGGTCCTAATACAGGTGGGAAAACTGTTGCTATCAAGACCGTTATGCTGAACTCATATATGGCTCAGTGCGGACTTCATGTTACCTGTAAAGAAGCGGATATATGTATGAATAGTAATTACCTATGTGATATCGGAGATGGCCAGAATCTATCAGAGAATCTATCAACATTTTCGGCTCATATTAAAAATGTTCTTGGTATACTAGATAGAGTGAACCAGGACAGCTTTGTTATAATGGATGAGCTGGGTTCTGGTACAGATCCTACTGAGGGAATGGGTATAGCGGTTGCTGTTCTGGAGGAACTTAGAAAGAGCGGAGCGAACTTCCTTGTGACGACTCATTATCCCGAGGTAAAGGAATACGCTGAGAGGACTGATCATATAGTAAATGCCAGAATGACATTTGATAAAGAAACGTTAATGCCAACCTACAGGATGGTGATAGGTGAGGCTGGTGAAAGCTGTGCATTTTACATAGCAGACAGACTCGGAATGCCACGGGATATGCTCATAACTGCGGTAGAAGCAGCTTATGGAAGTGAAGCAGCGAAGTCCTATGATTTTCTAAAAGACATTGAAGAAAATGATGAAAAGACTGGGGGAATTAATGGAAAGACTGACAGAAATTCTGATACAAACTCTAATAAAAGAAAAGAGCCTTCGGAGAGAATTATCAAAATGAATACCAAGAAGTCTAAGAAGAACCTGAGTACACTTTATAACATAGGAGACAGTGTTATGGTACTGCCAGATGAAAAAATTGGAATAGTCTGCGAGCCGGTTAACGAGAAAGGCATTCTTAGAGTTCAGGTTGCTGGTAAGAAGATATGGATTAATCATAAGAGAGTGAAGCTGCATGTTAGAGCAGAAGAACTCTATCCTGAAGATTATGACTTTTCAATTATATTTGACTCTGTGGAAACGAGAAAGAGGCGACATGATATGAGTCGTAAATATGTGGATGGAACTCTAAATCTAAATGGAGATGAATGATAGATGCTTTTATAAGGGAAAAGTTTATATAGATAGAAAGGAATCATATGAATTATTTTGTTGAAGGGCTCCAGGGGAGCGGGAAAAGCACATTGGTACAGAAACTGTCAGAGCGAAGTCCGGAATGCACAGCCATAAGAGAGGGTGATTATTCTCCGGTTGAGCTGGCATGGTGTGCCTATGTGGACGAAAAGAAATATAGAGAAATACTCGGTAAATATAGCGATATACGAGAATTGATTAAAGAAAAAACATTTTCGGATTCTGATGATAGTAAGAAAAGAATTATATGTTATACTCAGATTATTACTGATATTCCTGGTTTTCATAAGGATCTTGAACAGTATGAGATATATAATAACAGAGTTTCGTATGAAGATTTCAAGTCTATCATTTTAAAGAGGTACAAAGCCTGGAGTAAAAACTCACTGCAGGAAAGTAAGATTTTCGAATGTTCTCTTTTTCAGAATATCGTAGAGGATATGATTCTCTTTAGATGCGCTGCGGATGAAGAAATATTAGAGTTTTACAAATCTGTAAGAGAGGCGCTGGAAGGAAAGGACTATCATATCATTTATCTTAAGACTGAGGATGTAAGAGGAAATCTTGAAGTTATCCGAAAGGAAAGGTCTGATGATAAGGGAAATGAACTCTGGTTCCCGCTTATGATGAGATATTTTGAGGAGTGTCCATATTCAAAAGAAAAAGGACTTAGTGGAGAGGAGAAACTGATAAAGCATTTTATGCATAGGCAGGAGCTGGAACTTAAAATAATTGAAGAAGTATTTTCGGATAGATGCTCGGTTGTTGCTTCGAAAAACTATACTGATACTGATTTTGAAATTTGAAATTATATGTTATATGTATTGCTCTGTTTCTAAAGAAACTCGTGCAATCCTTGAAACACTCAAAAAAGAGGTGCGATATATGAAGATAGAACATGTTGCTATGTATGTAAATGATCTGGAGATGGCAAGAAACTTTTTTGTAAAGTATTTTGATGGTATTTCAAATGATGGATACCATAACAAAAATACAGATTTCAGGTCCTACTTTATAAGTTTTTCAGATGGAGCAAGACTTGAACTGATGAATAAGCCAGGACTTGTAGATTCAGAGAAACAGCTTACAAGAACCGGCTATATTCATATAGCATTTTCGGTAGGGAGTAAAGAAAGGGTAGATGCACTGACAGAAACCTTAAAGTCTGACGGCTATGAGGTGATAAGTGGTCCGCGAACAACCGGAGATGGTTATTACGAAAGTTGTATCGTGGCACTTGAAGGTAATCAGATAGAAATTACAGTTTGAAGATACCAATTAGTGTTTTCTAAAATCGAATTATAATATACGAAAAATGGATAATAACTATGATTATAAACATAAAAATCATAGGATAGTTGGAATCTAACAGGAGAATATAAATATGATTGAACAGATAACAGATATAAAAGAAAAACAAAGCATTGCTCGCTCAGTACTTGAAGCACTGACTGAGTGGTTTGAAGTAGAGGAAAGTAGAGAGAATTACATAAAGGAGTGTGCAGATTGGCTGTTTCTTGCAGCGAAGCAGGATGGTAAGCCAGCTGGTTTCCTGTGTCTGAAGCAGACTGGGAATGTGACTGTGGAGCTTGCAGTA
>JAILEL010000406.1 GCA_024687845.1 Eubacterium sp. | reverse complement strand
TTATCACAATCTGGTCTGTCCACTGTCAGACTTTGCCAGAAAGTATGGCTATGAAGAGTATATGCCATATCTATGTAATTTGGATTATGTGATGTTTGGAGTGCTCGGGGTGCCGCTATATAGGGAACATACTTGTTTTGATGATGGAGATTACTGTGACTTCAAATTAAAAATCGGTGCAGAGACACTCCCTTATTGGCCGCCGGTATTCACACAGGATAATTCCTATAAATAATTTTTCAGAAATAGAAAAGGTAAAATGATGAAAAACTATCTTCATAAGAAAACATTTAAGAGTATTAAAAAGGATTTGGCAGACAGATATGGACAAAATAAGGCGAGTGATATCTGGAAATATGCCGAATCAGAGTATTTAGGACTCGAGAGGGCGGAACCAAATGCTGATAAAACAAGCAGGTCCTATGTGTTTCCGGCCGTAGCAATATATAGAGCAATAGAGTATTATGCCCCTGGCGAAGCGCTTGAAATCATGCGTTCATATGGTACGAAAACCGGTCTCAAATTAAAACGGTTATTTGGAAGAATAACATCATTACCGGGTATGCCATCCCTTATGTGGAAAAATATGGATAAAATCGCAGCGAAACTCAGTGATGGCTACGAGGTAGAGAATCTGCGGGTTGAAGAGGATAAGTGCTTTCTGGATGTTATATCGTGTCCGCTTTATGATAAAGCCAAAGAATTAGGAAGTCCTGAGGCAATACAGATGATTTGCTGTATGGACAAAGAATATATGAAAGGGTTTCGTGGAGTGGCTTATGAAAGAACAAAGTCTGTTGCTGAGGGAGATGACTGCTGCGATTATAGACTGACAAAATCGATATATGATAGTAAACACTGAAAAATTGTCACTGTAATTATGACATTTTCAAGTTTTGGATACTATGGTCAGATATTGTTCAACAGGGATTATACATATGAGTGCGCTATTGAGGAAATGTCTGCCGGATAAGGTGATGGGCTGATGTCACTTAACCCTGCATGGGCATTTATAGTTGTAGTTATTGTAGGTATAGTGGTATCTGTAATCATATCTAATACCACTGCAAAAGTTTTCAAATTGGAGAGGCCGGTGTAATAATGAGATTAGGACATGTGATATATGTTGTAAAAGATCTGGACAGAGCTGTAAAACAGTGGCAAAGCAAAGGATTTACAGTGGAATATGGAAGAACGAAAAATCCTATGAATGCGCTTATATATTTTAGCGAAGGACCATATATTGAACTTCTCAAGGATGGTGGGATGAGTTCGGCTTCAAGAAAAATAATGAGATTTTTTGGACAGGGTGAATTTATAAAAAGGTTTGACTACTGGGCTAATGCACCGGAAGGATGGACAAGCCTTTGCATAGAGAAAGATCCGGGAGGTCTTGAAGATGAAATAGCTTATCTTGATTCTGTAGGTATAAAAGGAACTTATATGAAGAATCTTAAACGAGTTGATACAAAGAATCGAGATCTGAGATATAAGTGCTTTTTCACACATGACTATAATATGCCGTTTTTAATGAGTTATTTTAACATTGATCCTAAGCCTAAGAACTTCGTACATGATAATGGAGTAAAAGGTATAGCAAAGGTTATATATGAAACGAATAAAAAGAATGCGGCAGCACTTAAATATCTGGTTCAAGATGAAATACTGGAAGTGGTCGAAGGAGAAAATACGAGAATAAAAACAGTAGATTATCTGAGACTATGAAATTATTTATGTAATTTTAGAAAATTTAATGGAGAGGAGGGCTGGCTATGTTTGATTGGAATCATGCTGGGGAGGAGGATTACTGGGATTATATTTATTTTCACGAAAATATCGAACGAGAATATTACGATACAGATGATGATGTAGATTTAGATGACGATATTGATATAGAAGGATATAGTGGCGGTTATTCTTCAAATGTTGGCCATTCCTCTGCAAGTAGTAATAGTACAAATAATTATAGATATACCACTCCTGTTCGTTAGTCTACAAGCGTTCCATTTATTTGTAAGACTAATAATTGTAGCTGTAGTTGCATCGATAATTGGCGCATTTAATGAGCTGCTAGGAACGATAGTTGTAATCATCTGGGGAATAATAGAATTTTACACAAGATAAAGACCTTAATTTATCGCACTTGTCCCTTTTATAATACACCTATAATATGGTATAATGCTCAATAGTTTCTATTGTTTGTGTATGTGGATAAGGAGCAATAGTTATGAGGGGGAAAAATCAAAAATTAAAATTATTATATTTGGCTAAAATAATGCAAGAGCAGACAGATGATACACATATGCTTACTATGCCTCAAATTATTAGTGAACTCGCAAAGTATGACATTGAAGCTAAGCGGAAAAGTATATATGACGATCTGGCTGCTCTTCAGTATTTTGGGATAGAAATCATTAAGTATCAGTAGTTTGGTAAGACTTTCTATTATTGCGGAACCAGGGACTTTGAAATGGCTGAGCTGAAGATATTAGTAGATGCGATTCAGTCTTCAAAGTTTATTTCCGAAATAAGACAAAAGATCTTATCAAAAAACTGGAGAAATCAATCAGCATATATGATGCTAAGTTACTTGATCGAGAGGTTAAGGTGATGGGTCGCGTCAAGAATATGAATGAGAGCATTTATTATGCAGTTGATGCCATACATACGGCGATAAGTGAAAATAAAGCCGTAAGCTTTAAATGCGTGATAATTAAAGCAAATGATAAGGTTAAAGCTGCCGAGGATTCAGAGAAAATGCTCGGAGAACTGTGATTATCTATGAGATTGTCCATGTTAAGAATACTGGTAGATGTAAGGAACTCTTGGTTCCAGGTTGTGAAGTATGGCTTACTGAACCTGATTCGTCCAGACGAAAGACCAGGTATGATCTGGTTGCAGTAAGGAAGTCTACAGGAGTTCTTTTTAATATAGATAGTCAGGCTCCAAATAAAGTGGTGATGGAATGGCTTGAAAAACAAAAATATACCAAGGTTATTCCAGAATATACCTATGGAGATTCCAGAATCGATTTTTATATGGAGAGTCATGATGATAGTGGAAGCGTAATTCAGCATTTAATGGAGGTGAAGGGCTGTACTCTAGAACGTAATGGTATAGGATACTTTCCGGATGCTCCGACTGAGCGTGGAATAAAACACATCAGAGAGTTGATAAAAGCTAAGAACTCAGGGATAAATGCGTGTCTTGCATTTGTCATTCAGATGGATGGAGTATCTGAAGTGAGACCTAATACTGAGACTCATCTACAGTTTGGAGTCGCTATGGCTGATGCTAAGAAAGCTGGCGTAGAGATATTATTTTTAAAGTGCCATGTAGAACCGGATAGTCTGGTAATTATATGACATAAGTGTCAAAAGTCAAAATGCGTTCCTGCTTGCAGGAAAAGCATGTTGACCTTATGACACGCTGAAACATTCGGAAATAGCATTTTTCTTAGAAAAATAGCAGTTTCCGAATGTTTCTAGGATTGCGAGAATTTCTTAAGAAATGGAGCAATCCGTATGTCATATGGTGTCAAAAGGTTCTTTTGA
>JAILEL010000402.1 GCA_024687845.1 Eubacterium sp. | reverse complement strand
CGCATGGTAGAGGATATGTGTATTCTTTGCAGTATCATATCGTATGGGTTACCAAATATAGAAAGTACATATTCGTAGGTGAGATAGAGCAAGATGGTTATTCATGGCACATCCGGAGATAAAGAAAAAACTCTGGGGTGGTCATCTTTGGAACCCATCTTATTTTGTTGCCACAATGAGTGACAGGACGCTTGAACAAGTAAAGAATTATATAGATAACCAGAAAACAAAGTAATCCTGATATCTTTGGAAGGGGGAATACGGAGTGAGGATATTTTCCACATATAGTGTAAAAATCAAACATTATAACCATATCTTCAAAGAAACGATAAAAATCTATCGTGAAGCCGTAGACTACCTTATCGATGTCTGTTTAAAAGAATGGGATGATCTTCTTGCTATAAAAGGAAATCTGAACCAGCAGAGACATGTAGAACAGCTTTGTCACAGGACTTCGGATAATCCTGATATAAAGTATGGTTCCTTCGATATAAGATTCTATAAGTTTCCGAGTTATCTAAGGCGTGGAGCAATTAATGAAGCCATAGGAAAGGTGTCATCATATAAGAGTAATTTTAGCAATTGGGAAAAGGCTGATATAAAGGCAAGAGGAAGAAAACCATCTTATCCCAAAGCTGGATATGTATATCCGTGCCTTTATAAAACTGTCATGTATGAAGAAACAGGTACTTATGAGGCAAAGATAAAGGTCTATATCAGAAATACATGGGACTGGATATACGTTCAGCTACGTAAATCAGATGTGGATTACATCACTCGTAGATGTGCATCAAGAAAGAAATGTGCTCCGACACTTCAAAAGCGTGGTTCACAGTGGTTTCTCGATTTTCCATTTGAAGAAAATGTTACATTAACAGATACAGGAATATTTGAACAGACCATTGTGGCTGTTGACCTTGGCATTAATTCTGCTGCAACGGTTTCAGTAATGAAATCAGATGGCACGATCCTTGGAAGACATTTCCTTAAGCTTCCAAGAGAATACGACTCTCTGAATCATGCTGTAAACCGTATCAAAAAAGCACAGCAGAATCATAATCACAAAACTCCGAGATTATGGTCTAAAGCAAAAGGAATCAATGGAGATATAGCGTTTAAGACAGCTGCATTTATTATAGATAAAGCTGTTCATTATAATGCAGATGTGATTGTATTCGAACATTTAGACCGGAAAGGCAAAAAAAGAGGTTCAAAAAAACAGAGGCTTCATATGTGGAGAAGTCAGTATGTTCAATCTATGGTAGAAAATAAAGCACATAGACTTAGAATGCGAATAAGTCATATATGTGCGTGGGGAACAAGCAGACTTGCATACGATGGAAGCGGTGTAGCACTTCGAGGGAAAGAAGCTGACCTTGGATGTTATAGTCTGTGTAAATTCCCAAGTGGAAAAGTGTATAATTCAGATTTATCTGCATCTTATAATATAGGAAGCAGATATTATGTACGTGAAATATTAAAATCCTTGCCTGTGAAGGAGAGGTTGGAACTTGAGGCAAAAGTTTCTCAAGTTACTAAGAGAAGCACCTGCACGTTATCTACACTAATTAACCTAAATGCGGAGCTTGGGTCACTGGTGGCGTAAGATTCTGAGTTTAGGTTGTATCTGTAGTAACGTAGTTCCTGTCTCCTAAAGAGACTACGTGTAGAATTACACTTATAGGAAGCACGCGACTTTAGTCGTGTGAGGCTTCACATAATTTATAGATTGTTGCTCTTTTGTTGTCCCTTAGGTGTTATGATAAAAAATGATTGACATTGTCAAAATGAATTTTAGTTATACAAGGAGGGTTTTTATGAAGAGAAAATTGCTGGCGTTATTACTTGCATTATCTATTCTGCTCTCTGCTGTATCAGTTTCATCGGTTCAGACAGAAGCAGCCGGTAGATGGAAGAAGACGTCAAAAGGAACGCGTTACGTTTTATCAAACGGTAAATATGCAAAAAGCCGTTGGGTGAAGATTAAGGGCAAGTCATATTATTTTGACAAGACCACATACATGGTAAAGGGCTGGAATAAGATTAATGGTAAATGGTATTACATGTATGACAGTGGTGTAAGAGCCGAGAAGAGATGGATATTAAATAACTATGTAAATAAAAGCGGTGTTTGGATTAAAACTAAAATCAGAGGAAAGATTTATAAGGTTAAGACAGGAGATGATCCAAATGATGCACGTCGTAAAGCTAAGGCAAAGTATGTTGGCTGGGTTCAGAGAAATGGAACCTGGTATTATTATAATGAATATGGCGAGCCATATAAGGGCTGGGCTGAGTATAAAGGCAAATGGTATTTACTGAAGGACGATGGTTCCATAAACCAGGGCTGGGTACAGTACAAAGGTGTATGGTACTACATGGATGTAAAAGGAAGCATTACATTTGGCTGGTTACTGGATAATGGTAAATGGTATTATCTTGGTAAAGATGGAAAGATGAACATCGGTTGGGAAAAGATTGATAACGACTGGTATTATTTCAACGGTGACGGTGTAATGCAAACTGGTTGGATAACAATCGATGGTAAGGAGTATTTCTTTAACGAGAAGGGCAAGTGGCAGAAGGATGCCGTAAAGAAGATTATCTATCTTACATTTGATGATGGTCCTGCTTCACAGACAAATAACTTGCTTTATGTGCTGAGAAAGCACAATGTAAAGGCTACATTCTTTGTATCAGGTACATATTCAAATTATGCAGATCTCATTAAGACTGCTTACAATGATGGACATTCTATTGGAGTATCAACATATTCCAAGGATTATAAGAAAATATATAAGAGCGATACAGAATTCTGGGCACAGATTCAGAAAACTCAGAATCTTGTAATTAGAGAAACCGGTCATGGAACCAATCTTATGAGATTCCCTGGAGGAAGCGCTAATACACAGAGTCTATTCAATAGAGGAATCATGACAAAGCTTACCAATCAGGCAAATCAGAAGGGCTACCTCTACTTTGACTGGAACGTAGATAGTAAGGACAATAGTGGAACTAATAACAGTAATGGCGTATATCAGAATATGGTAAATGGAATTTCAGGAAGAAATGAAACTATAATCCTTTGCCATGATACAAAAAAATACACTGTAGATGCTGTTGATAATTTTATCTCATGGGGTAAATCAAAAGGGTATCTGTTCATGCCACTTACAGAGAACAGTCCAAGAGCGCATTTTACAGTAACTAATTAAGGTGTTTCAAATGTGTCAGTGTGACGTAACGAAGTTTACGCCTCGCTGGCACACTTTGTTCTATAATAGGAAACTGCGCCTGACGGCGCAGCCTCGAATGAAAGATGCCCGCCTTTGGGCGGGCATAGAAAGAACACGTTTGTTTTAGAAGATATAAAAACCTTCTTCTCCAAACTCATCGTTTTCATCTTCATTTAAGAAGTAATCCATATCAAGAAGGTCACTATCACTCATGTGTTTGATATCATCAGGTGTCATTCCTTCAGGTGGATTTTTGACGTATTTGTTTCTAAGTCTCTCGAGAAGTATTTTGTCCATAGTTCATTTCTCCGTTTTCTGTTTATAGTATCACAGACGGAGTAAACTGTGAAGATTACTCATGCAGGAGCTCTGGCTTTTGCCATTGCTTTATTAAACATTTCCTCGAGAGATATATGTTTATGATTATACTGTAATTCCTGAAATGACATTGTTTCTCCACAGTTAGGACATTTCAAAGGGGCGTATCCGAAAGAAATAAAAATGTTATTGCGCCAGTAGGAACGTCGTAAGATGTATTTTTTGTAGTCGGGTTTGATTACGCTGTTTAGTTTTGAAAGAGATTCTTTGTGTTGGGCATATATACCATAATAACGAATCATTTTGAAATGCTTTTCAGGGATATGTCGAATCAGTCTTTCGATGAATTCAAGAGCAGGGATAGTCTCTTCTACATATTTATTGTCTTCATGGCGATTGTAATGAAATGTAACCATTTCGCCAT
>JAILEL010000168.1 GCA_024687845.1 Eubacterium sp. | reverse complement strand
GGATTGGCTCAAGGGCTTTTCACTCGGTGCAAATGTATGTATAAATGATTCATTTATGCACATGGTTCGTAACATGGGAATATTTAAGCCGCAGGTAATGCTTATGGTTCCTCTGATGATAGAAACTATTTACAAGAGACTTGCTGCAGTAGATGATTCCATTCCGGCAGAGGCTGTAGCAGCAAAGGTATTTGGTGGGAAGCTTAAGATCATTTTCACTGGTGGAGCGCATCTGGACCCATTTTATATTGATAAGTTTGATAAGTATGGAGTACAGATTCTGGAGGGCTATGGTATGTCTGAATGTTCTCCGGTAATCAGTTCGAATACTCCTGAGATTCATAAAGCAGGATCAATTGGAAAACCTCTTGCAAACGTTAAGATACGTTTTGAAGATGGTGAGATTCAGGTACAGGGCAGCAGCGTAATGAAGGGCTATTATAAAATGCCTCATGAAACTGAGGAAACTCTTAAGGATGGATGGCTTCATACCGGCGATAAAGGATATATTGACGAGGATGGTTTCCTATTCATTAACGGAAGAGTGAAGAATCTGATAATTCTTTCCAATGGTGAGAACATTTCTCCAGAAGAGATTGAAAATAAACTGGGTCTCAGTGACTTGGCTGGAGAGGTTATAGTGACTGGAGAGAATAACGGTCTGACCGCACGCATTTATCCGGATCAGGACTATATTTTAAGAGCGGCAATGAATGATGAAGATATAAAGACAGCACTTCAGAAGGTGCTTGATGAATACAATCTGAGACAGCCAACCTATCGTCAGATTGTAGGACTAGTAGTCAGAAAAACACCATTCCACCGCAATGCAACTGGCAAGATAGTACGCGCCGATGCAGCTATAGAATGACATTTCATGCGTCATGATAAAACTTTGAAAAGATATCTTTTATGATTAAAATATTAATGCACTATCCATGTTTTAGTGTTAAAATGTGGATAGTGTTTTTTTCTGAAAGGATATTTGACATGATAAATAGAATACAACACAATTATAATAAAACTAATTTGCCTAGAGATAGCAGTTATGAAGTGTGGTATTTTTCATAGTGGCTTATCTGTGAATAGGTAGAGATTTTACAAATAAGACTTATACGATTACCGTAAATAATTTAAAAAACATAATCACTATATAGTGAATAAAGAAAGGAAATAACAAAATGAATAAAAATATCAAAAACAGAATTATTAGCATTATTATTTCTCTTTGTTTTATTATCGGAATAGTTGGAACGTTTCCGGCGATAGATTCACAAGCCGCTATTGTTCCTAAAAATGGAAATCAGACGCTTATGTGGAATACTCCAATATCCGGAGTCTTTGAAAAGAGCGGAGATGCAATATATAGATATTATTTTAATCTTCAGACATCCGGAAAGGTATCATTTACAGGCTCTACTTCAGATTGTGTTGGTTTTCAGATTTTTAATAGCGCAGGTGATTCGATAACAAGTGAAGTTAGTATTTATAAAGAAACAGGTACATTAGTAGCAGATTTACTTGCTGGTAAATACTATTTTGATGTATCTAACGGTCTTAATTATGAAAAATTCGAATTTATAGCTACATTTGTTTCAAGTGGTGAAACTGTAAATGAAAATTATTTATCAACCAATAATTCAGTTGGAGCTGCAACTCCATATAGTATTGGTAAAAATTATACAGGTCATCTGGCTACAAATGATGATAAGGATATGTATAAGTTTACACTGAAAAAACCAGGATATCTTAAACTAAATATTTTCACCGATGTATTAAGAGAATATGATATTGATATAGTCAATACTTTAGATACAGTAAAGTATAGAGAAGATGATTTAGGAATAGGAAGAACAATCAAAACATATTTTGTTCCTGCAGGAACATATTATTTTACAGTATATAGAGAGTCTTCTAGTAATGGATATGTAGGAAACTATTCATTTAATCTTTCATTTTCTAAAATACCAAAGGTTGCTGTTAAGCAGTTTAAGAATCCTGCAAAGAAAACAGTCGTAGTTAAATGTGCTTCTAATAGCAAAGCAGAAGGTTACCAGGTTCAGATATCAAAATCATCAAACTTCAAAAAAGGAAATAAAAGTCAGACAAAAGATGGAAAAACCAGTACAACTTTTAAGTTTGGTGGACTGAAGAAAGGTTCTGTTTATTATGCAAGAGTAAGAACTTATGTGACAGATGGAAATGGAAAGAAGTATTTTTCAGCATGGAGCAAGGTTAAGAAAGTAAAGATAAAAAAATAATATGATGATGTGATTATAAAAATGATAATGCACTATCCATGTTTTAGTGTTAAAATATGGATAGTGTTTTTTTGAAGGATGGACATGGAATTATACGATGGGGTACTATTATGAAATCAAGTGAAAAATATCAATTATAATGACTATGTTGTCGAGGTGAGTTCTTTGTGAGCTTAAATATATTTTTTCAAGAAAGGATGATGATTATGCGAACTAAACATACTATGAGTAATTTGAAAAGTAAGGCGTTGTATCTGGTTATTACACTTATTTTTTCAGTGGCAACGATACTAAGCTATGCGCCACAGGCATTTGCTATCTCACAGGCAGATGCAGATGCTTCTCCGAGGCTGACTCTCAATCAGTGGAAAACAGATAAGTTAACTAATTGTAAACAAGAGAAATGGTATCGTTTTGATATCACACAACCTGGTTATTTCAGAGTTCAGTTTAAATCAAACGCTAATGCTAATTCAGATGATATTGATGCTGGATGGCATTTTCAAATATATAAGAAAAATGCACTTACTTCTATTATTCGTGAATACGGTAGAATAACAGATAGTGCTGATTCTGAATGGCTTTCCTTTGAAAAAGATACATATTATATAAAGGTTTGCGCTCAAGATGGAGCAAATGATTCATGGGCACCAACGAATTGTCCTTTTGATTTAAGAATAGAATTTTATGCAAGTAATGTCTGGGAGACTGAATACAATGATACAAATATTTCTGCAAATGTAATAAGTACAAATACTGTATATTTTGGAAATATTTTTTGGTGTAAGGATGTTGACTGGTATAAATATACTGTAACCAAGGATGGATATCAGACTGTAACAATTGGACCTGATCCAAATAGATGTGACACTGCTCATATAAATGCTGGATGGAGATATACTATATATGAAAGTGATGCTACTACAGAAGTCAGAACGTATGGTGATATTAAAACAACATCGACATCTGCAAAATACCCTATGAAGAAGGGCATTTATTATATAAAAGTTAGTGCTCAAGATGGAGCAAATGATTCATGGGCACCATCTGAACAGGTTTATAATCTTAAGATTAATGAGTACTCGGAAAGTAATTGGGAGTCAGAGCGTAACGATGAGCAAAATATGGCAAATGCTATATCTGTTGGGCAAA
>JAILEL010000368.1 GCA_024687845.1 Eubacterium sp. | reverse complement strand
AGCGTCATTACTTTACGACGTAGGAAAGAAAATAGACATTCAGTTCAGTGAGGTACTTGAGTTTGTAAAGAAGAATATTGTGGATACGACAGAGAGTTGTGATATTTTAGGATGTACACGTCAAAACATTTCCTATATAGTAAAACGAGAGGAACTTCCTGTATTGAAACATGGAGTAAATGGTAATTTATATCTTAAGGGTGATGTAGAGAAAAATCTTTGGTGATTTAAGGGGGACGAGTATGTCGATTGGATTAAGGAGTAAAACAGTAGTTCTGGAACCTCATCAGGATGAATGGGAAGTAGAAGGTAAGAGGATATGTGCCAAGATCAAGGAGCTACTTGGAGATGATATAGTGGACGTCCAGCATGTGGGAAGTACTTCCATAAGAGGAATAAGTGCAAAACCTATAATAGATATAGCCGTTTGTGTCAGGACATTTGAGGATATCAGAAAGCATGATGAGAACCTGGCTGCACATGGAATCATATATCGTAAAGAAGATTATCCTGGACAGCATTTATATAGGTGCGGAGATTTTGAGAATCAGATTATTACCCACTTTATTCATGTAGTACTTGAGGGCTCATATCAGTGGCAGAATTATATTAACTTCAGGGATTATCTGAATACCCATGAGGAAGAAGCAAAAAGATATGAGAAATGTAAGCTTGACCTGTGGGAGAAGTATCCGAGTGACCGTGATGCTTATGTGGAAGGAAAGAGTGAACTTGTAACTGAGCTCCTCGGCAAGGCGGCAGAGTGGAGATTACAATGAAGAAGAGAATGCTAGTAGTAGAAGATGACAGGGAAATCAGAGAATTACTTAAGAATTATTTGGCTGAAAAGGATTATATAATATCTGAAGCAAAAAATGGAAATGAGGCTTCAGAGTTAATGGATAAAGAGCGTTATGATATCATACTTATGGATATGATGCTTCCATATAAATCAGGCGAAGAGCTTATTCAGGAGCTTAGAGCTGCAAAGGATGTGCAGAAAAGGAAGACACCCGTTATAGTCATTTCTGCAAAGACTATGCTTGATACTCGTCTGGATGTTCTTAGAATGGGAGCCGATGATTATATCATAAAACCCTTTGATCTAAATGAGGTGCTTGTGCGAATAGAGGTTGTGCTTCGAAGAAGTGAAGGAGCCGAGTCTGACGAAAGTTCTGAAGCAGGAACCGTATATTCTCATAAAGGAGTTGAACTGAATACTGAGCTTAATACTGTGACCTATAATGGCGAGCCCTTGAAATTAACTTCAAAGGAATTTCAACTTCTGGAACTTTTTTTGAAAAATCCTTTGAAAACATTTTCTAAGGCAAATCTATATGAGGCAGTCTGGAATGATACATACATTTATGAGGATAATACTATAAATGTGCATATGAGTAACCTTCGTTCTAAACTGAAGAAGGCTACAGGCGAGGAAATTATAGAAACAGTTTGGGGTATAGGGTATAAACTTAAACAGTGACATAATATAAAGCTTAAATGAATTAAATGAGAAATGATTAAGGGAATAATAAAGTGAATATATATGTGATTGTAATCCTTGTACTTCTGGTAATCGTTTTATTTCTTTTGACCCGCCTATTTCTAATGAAAAGTAGTGTCAGAAATATGACTAAGGAGCTAAAAAGTACTAGGGATGAGGGGTATAACCGCCAGTTAAGGATTGATCTTATCGATTCAGATATAAATGAACTGGCAAATGAATTTAATAAGAATCTGGACTATCAGAAGAATATGAAGCTGGAAACAGAGAAGACTAGGAGACAACTAGAGCAGTCCATATCGGATATAGCTCATGATCTTAGAACTCCTCTGACTGTAGTTAAGGGTAATCTTCAAATGCTTGAAGGCGAACCACTTTCGGATAAAGGTAGAGAGTATCTAGAAATTAGTGCGCGTAAGTCTGATACCCTTAAAAGCATGGTTGATGAGTTTTTTGAGCTTTCTGTCTTAGAGAGCGATAGTTCTGTAGTAGAGTTTCAGGAAGTAGAAATGATAGGTTTTCTATCTGAATTAATTATAGATTATGAGACCTTGATAAGAGATAATGGTCTGGAGCCTGAGATAAGTTTTCCTGATACTTCAGTTATGGTGAAGGCAAATCGTGAGATGCTTTCCAGAGTATTCAGTAACCTTTTCAGCAATATATTTAAGTATGCAGAGGACAGTTTTTCGCTTACGGTAAATAAAGGGAAAGAGTATTGCTATATAAAACTAAGTAACAAGATAAAGACTGATACTGATATAGATGTGGAGCATATCTTTGATAGAACCTACCGTGCTGATAAGGCCAGAACAGCTGGAGGAGCGGGACTTGGACTCTATATAGCAAAGCTTCTGGTGGAAAAGCAAAAAGGAAGTATCGAAGCAAAACTAGAGGATAAAAGACTAGA
>JAILEL010000140.1 GCA_024687845.1 Eubacterium sp. | reverse complement strand
GAAAAGTATACAGGGTGCATTTCCTGTTTTGGCTGTAAAAAGGAGAAGTATAAAGGACATTGTATTTGTAGAGATGCCCTTACTCCGGTTCTGGATGCAATAAGAGAATCAGATGGACTTATTATAGGTTCGCCGAATTATCTGTCTGAATTTACAGCATCCTTCAGGGCATTATATGAAAGGCTTATATTTCAAAATCTGACTTACAATAGAGAAAATCCATGCTGCAATGAGCATCCGATTCCGGTTTTACTTATCATGACAAGCAATGCTCCGGATACGGCATATGAACACCTGGTTCAGAATTATCAGAATGCTCTGAGTGGATTTGTAGGTCCAACCAAAACTCTGGTAAGTGGAAATACACTTCAGCTTAAGGACTATAGTACACTTGATTGGGAATGGTCTATCTTTGATCCGGAAGAAAAGAAGAAAAGACATGAAACAGTATTCCCTGAAGAATGCAAAAAAGCATTTGAGATGGGAAAAGAAATTGGTGGAGAATAAACTAAATTCGAGCTGTGCTGAAAAAGGGACATCAGATAAATTACCTTAGAGATAGATAAAAAACAGAAGTGAAGAATTCCTTGGGGTGAGAAGTATCCTGATGTATAAGGAATTAAAATATTAAAAAAGTGAAGGAGAATTTTAACAATGAAAGATTATTATAATGTAAGTATTTATGATGATTATATTTCTATATCTTTGTATCTTGAGTACGAAGAGGTTGAGAAAATTGCAGGGAAGATGGAAGAGGCTAATGCCGACGCATATATGAATGGATACAACTGGGAAATGTTCCTAAATAAGTATCTTGAGTATAATGCTCCTGAAATTCTGGATGTTATTGATCCGGATTCTGAGGCCGGTATGTATTCAGCTTATATAAATGATGTAAATGAAGATACAAAGGCTCTTGCTCAGAAGTTTGGTGAGATAATAGAATCCCTGATAGAAAATGAAGATTTAGTACTTGATTTCTTGAAAGAACATGGTGACGAAGTTGAGTGGGATTAAAGGATTGATATGGAAATAGCGGTATTGACATTCAGGCTGCGTGCACCATGGGTACATAGCCTGAAAGAAAAAAGAATGATAGTAAAAAGCATTATCGCAAAAGTGCAGAATCAGTTTCATATTTCTGTGTCAGAAATCGATGAACAGGATATACATCAGATCATAGTAATCGGTGTGGCAGCAATAGTTCCACATAATGCCATGGCTGACAGTCTGATGGATGAAATATCCAGCTATGTAGAGGAAAATACCGATGCTGAAATACTAGATGAGATAAGAGAAATCCGATAGTGAATTATGGTGGAAATTTATTAGATTTCTAGTCAGGTTTTCTTTGACTAACTTCGCCAAAATGAATATAATATACATATCTTGAATATGTTAGCAAACCCGACGAAAGTCGGCGGCGCAAAGCTATTAGGGCCTGTAAAATGGTAGCCAGTTGCAACTAGAGTATAAACGCATCGGAGTAGATCAGTTTAAGGTCTTCACCGGTGCTTTTTGTTTATTCGAGAGGTATGTATATGGATAATTATTTAACAATAAAAGAAGTATTTCCAAATAGAAACGATAAAACACGTTTCAAAAGTACTAAATCATTATTGCTATCATTATGTAATTTACTATATGGAATTCGTGTGACTGATAAAGATAAAAAGCTTTTGTGGAAGGCTTTTAAGGGAAATAAAAAATTTCTTAAGGCGCTTGATGTTAGAAAAAAGGACTTCACTTTATCAACGATGCATTTGATTTCGAATGCACTGGATTATAAGTATAATCAGAAAAAGGGCTAAACAATTCTTAGAGATAGATATGGAGTGAGTTATGCCACTAAAGATAATCCGAAACGATATAACTAAAGTATCTGCAGATGTCATTGTCAATTCTGCAAATCCTAAACCTAAGTATGGGACAGGAACGGACTATGCTATTTATGCAGCCGCTGGAGTAGATGAACTCTTAGCAGAACGTAAGAAGATAGGTAATATACATGTTGGTGATATTGCGGTTACTCCGGCATTCAAATTGAATGCTAAGTATATCATCCATACGGTAGGTCCTATTTGGTTCGGAGGAAAGCAGGGTGAGTTAAATTATCTGAAATCATGTTATCAGAAATCTCTAGATAAGGCATCTGAACTAGGGTGTGAGAGTATAGCATTTCCGCTTATCTCAACTGGAGTATATATGTTTCCGAGAGATAAAGCGCTGAATGTGGCTATGAGTACTATCAGTGAATTTCTCTTTGAACATGATATGACTGTATATCTAGTTGTATTTGATGAGAGATCTTTTCAGCTTACAGGAAAAGTGTTTTCTGACGTAGATGACTATATTGATGATGATACGGTATTTGACAGTCAGGGAGCTGAGTATAGAGCGCTTCTTGAATGGGTTGAACCTGAAAAAAGAGAAGAGGCAATGCACTTTATCAGTAATGCACCGGATAACGTATCAGCTGCTCAAATAATCCGACGGTTTGTAAATAGAAGAAATGTAGTTCAGGCTGAAGCTTTTATAAAAGGACATTTCTCAAAAGATGTACCATCGAAGCCTCAAACGTTAGAAGAGATGATTTCTACGGATGAGAAGGATTTTCATGAGAAGTTAATTGAACTGATAGATGAGAGGGGAATGACTGATCCTCAGGTTTATAAGAAAGCCAATATCGATCGTAAGCTTTTTTCTAAGATCAGATGCACACCGGATTATAAACCTAGGAAGAAAACAGCCGTTGCGCTGGCGCTTGCATTGGAGCTTGATTATAATGAGATGGTTGATCTGCTTAGAAGAGCGGGGATAGCATTTTCGCCAAGCAGTAAGTTTGATAGGATTATAGAATATTTTGTAAAGAATGGAATATATGATGTTCAGACGATTAATCTATCGCTCTTTGAACATGGCGAGGATACACTCGGAGATTAATGCAAAGCGGCACTGAAAAGTGTCGCTTTTTAAACGACCACTTTTATTTGTGTTTCGTTTATTATGGAGAAAATCAAATGAAGGAGGTGCCGAGTTATGTACGGAGCAATAATTGGAGATGTGGTAGGAAGTAGATTTGAATTTGATAGAAGTCCAAAAGTAAAGGAGTTTGAACTTTTTACAAGAGGGAATTGTTTTACTGATGATTCAGTTATGACAGTGGCGGTAGCTGAGGCTCTTATGAATGCAGGAAACGATGCCGGTGAAGATAAAGTAAAGAAGTTGCTTGTTAAATCTATGAGGACCTGGGGAAGAAATATTCCGGATGCTGGATATGGTGGAATGTTCTTTAGTTGGTTATTTACTCCGGGTTCAAAACCTTATGGTAGTTACGGAAATGGATCAGCTATGAGAGTTTCGGCAGCAGGGTGGTTATACGATACCCTGGATAGAACCAGAGAGGTTGCCAGGTGGACTGCAGAAGTAACTCATAATCATCCGGAAGGTGTCAAAGGAGCTGAAGCTGTGGCGACAGTCATATTCCTTGCAAGAAATGGTTATGATAAGTCATATATCAAAAGGTATATTGAAGAAGAATTCGTATATGATCTGAGTAGAACTTGTGATGATATCAGGCCTACGTATCTTCATATAGAAACCTGCCAACAGACGGTTCCAGAAGCTATAACTGCATTTCTTGAAGGTGCAGATTTTGAGGATGTAGTGAGAAATGCAGTTTCACTTGGAGGTGACTGTGACACGCTTACTGATATAGCCTGTGCTATGGGAGAAGCAATGTACGAAATTCCGGAAGATTATAAAGAGAAATGTAGAGCATATTTAGAGCCTGAAATGATAGAAGTGATTGATAGATTTGTTGATACTCTGAATGAAAGAGGGTGAGAATAATGTTAATACGTGGTATAAAAAGGGTCCATAGAAATATAAAGCTGAATAAGCTTATTGATAAAATAGATGAATGTGAAAATGCTATTAAATTTCCAGGACGTGATTTTTTTCCGTTTGGAATAATGGATTTCTGCAATTATAATCCGGATTCTGTCAGAGAAGTATTAACAGGTATCAAAGAACACCGTAAAGATCTACTTGAAGAATTAAAAAGACGAGACTATCGTTTATATAGTAAGATTTATAATGATGAACATATAAGAGAAAAAGAAATCGATAAAGCTATAGACGAATGTTGCCAAAGCGCACAAAATGCAAAGGAAGCATTTGCTCAGATGAATAGTGCTAATGAGGATAAGATAGAAGATAGTTCTGATGATGATGCAATCTTAGATGATTATGACAATAAGAATAATTATAAAAAGATCAAAATAGGAAATGCAAAGAAAGATAGCAATATAGTCTATAGCGTGGAGCTTGATGGTAGCAAAGATGTTACATTGTCGTTATTGCAACTTCTAATTGAACTGCATTTGGAAGCGCTGAAAGAAACTGGTGAATTCATGCTGATGGACATAGAGGATAAAGCATATAGAATTAAAAAACATGCATCCTTACTCAGGAATCCAATGAGGAAAAGTAGAGGATAGTATACTGGAAAAATAATGCTGAAAAATTAATTGAAAAATTTTTTTCAAAAAGACGTTTCGAGAGAAACTTTTTATTACGTTGCAATACAAGGTTTATTATGATAATATATCGAGTTAGATTAAACTAACTAATATAAAAAGAAGGGACGTAATAATGAATAAAGAGATTAGTTTTGATG
>JAILEL010000299.1 GCA_024687845.1 Eubacterium sp. | reverse complement strand
CAAGGTGGGTTATGTTGCTAACACACCATACACTAAGGCTACGGGAACTCACAGCGCAGGAGGTATCGCCGGTTATGTGAAGAAAAAGTTCAAGGTTGAGGTCATGTTCATCACGAGCAGCAAGGTAATCTGTAAGGTTGTTGACGGATTCAAGGCTAAAGGGAAGAAGAAAGAGACGATTGTGGATACGGGTGTAGAACTTGTGAGGGAAGATGTCGGAGAGGTGAATGAATCGAAGAACATCTGAATAGAAGTAAAAATTATATCCAGTTGTAACTAATTATCAAGATCTTGATAGTTTTGTTCAAGATTTTGAAAAAAGAAATTGAATAAATTGTCCCATAGTGGTATAATTTCCATATCTGATGACTTTAGTTAAGAGAGGTATCATTATGGGAATAAGTTACAGAAAGTTATGGATTAGACTTGCTGAGAGAGAAATCAGCAAGCAGGAATTTAGAGAACAGATGGGCATCGCTCCCGGTACAATGACAAAATTAAATAAAGGTCAGGAAGTTGCTTTGCCTGTATTGATCAGGATTTGTGAGTATTTGGGATGCGATATAGGAGATATATGCGAGGTTGTCAGTAAGAAATAACAAGATTTGAGGAATAATAATGTTTGAAAGAATATGCCCGAAATGCAAAGTCCCTATGCTGGGAGAAAAATGCATTAAGGAAAGCTGCGGAACTAAAACTGTAACATCAAGTACAGTTTACTGGTGCGAGGAGTGTAATATACCGATTTTTGATAAAATATGTCCGGTTTGTCATTCTGAAGGTAAATATATTGCCACTGATGTTAGACCTGTATTTCCGGAAGAAAGGCTGCTTATTGGTATTATTTTGAAGTCTGATGAACCATATTATTATGTTGATAAGTCTGTTTGGTATGGCAGTAACTCGTATATAGTCGATGGTAAGAAGGTAAAATTATCGGTATCTAAAATAAATGGCTGGGATTTGGATCAGATAAAACAAGTAAAAGATAGATATGATGAACTAAGCGACGATATGTCGGAGAAGCAATTCAATGAGCAGGTTTTAAGATTTGTAACAGCAAATAAAAATAGGTTTAATTATATTGTTGAAGAAGCTGTCACATATATTCAAGGATATAAGGACAAGTATTCACTTGATGATATGTTTGTTTCCTTTAGTGGTGGTAAGGATTCAACGGTTACTTCCCATTTGGTTAATACAGCTTTTGGGACAAATAAGGTGCTTCATATATTTGGTGATACAACGCTTGAGTTTCCTACGACGATGGAGTACAAGAAACGCTTCAACAAAAATAAGGAATCGCAAGGTGTGCGAATCCTTTCGGCAAAAAATAGAGAGAAAAACTTTGAAGAGTTATGTCAAATTGTAGGTCCACCTAGTAGAGTGATGAGGTGGTGCTGTACTGTTTTTAAAACCGGAGCTATTCAGAAAACCATAGCTTCAGCGTATAAAGATAAAACAAATATATTGGCTTTTCAAGGAATCAGGAGAAGTGAGTCGGCAAGCAGAAGTAAATACGAGAGAGAAACAGAGAGCCCTAAGATTGCAAAACAAACAGTAGCGTCTCCTATTATAGATTGGCTTGATTTTGATGTCTGGTTATATATTTTATCTACAGGTATTGATTTTAATTTTGCATATAGATTAGGGTATACAAGAGTGGGATGTTGGTGCTGCCCTAATAATGGAGGATGGTCAGAATTCTTGTCCAAGGTGCATATGTATGAGCAGTATGTTCATTGGCGTGAAGTTTTGATTGACTTTGCCAAACAAATAGGAAAACCTGATCCGGAAGAATATATAGATGGAGGAGGATGGAAGGCAAGACAAGGTGGAAACGGTTTAGAGGCGGCTCAAAAATCAATAGTTTCATTTGAACCTTGCGCAACTGATGAAAATGCCTTTAACTATGATCTTCAAAGACCTATAACCGAGGAGTTGTATGAATTGTTTAAGCCTTTCGGTTATATAAATAAGGAACTTGGGAATAAAAGACTTGGTGAAGTTTATATTATGAGCAAATCTGGTAGGGTTGTGTTGATCTTACAAGGAAGAATTGGCTTTACACGGTTAAAAGTTATTATAAAAGACATTCATATTGCTGGTGCAAAGACTCTTTCTGTTGCTGAGGGAAAGATAAAATGCCAACTAACTAAATATCAGATGTGTCTTGGGTGCAAAGCTTGTGAGGGAGTTTGTAAACGTGATGCTATTAGTGTCAAGGATGATGGAACGGGAAATATAACTTATAATATTGACGATAAAAAATGCGTTAGATGCACAGATTGTGTTTCACATTTTAATGCAGGTTGTTATATGCGCAAAGTTCTATGCATAAAGAGAGGTAATTAGATTATGGGAAATATAATTAGACTTCAAGGTCATGAAAAATTTTCTCTTCGTGACGGTTGGATTGCAAAAGCCTTTAAGAATATAGATGTGAGTTCTGACGGTGAGTATTCGGATGTTTTTTTGAGAAAAGATTCTCCAGATGTTTTTGGAATTGGTAACAATATGGTTAAATCATTGCGTTACTGGTTAAAAGCATTTGGGTTTTCTGAAGAAAAAAGTGGAGTGGGCGTCCGCCTTACGCCAATAGGAAATACAATAAAGAAATATGATCCGTATTTTGAAGATGTGTTTTCTGTATGGGTTGCACATTCTATGATTTCTTCAAATTTTGAAGAAGCCACGACGTGGTATTTGTTTTTTAATTCGTTTGATGTAGTTGATTTTAAGAAGGATATCCTTTTTAACAGTTTAAACGCTGAATTATCAAAGTATGTAGAAAAATTTTCAGCTAAGTCTTTGCAAAATGATATAGATGTGTTGCTGAATATGTATAGCAAGGATAAGGAAGTTATAGATCCAGAAGATAAGAATCAATCACCATTTTCCCAATTAGGGTTAGTTAAGTACAAAGATGGTGAGTATGCAAAAGATCATCCGGATAAGAGGATAATCAATGAATGGAATGTGATGTTTGAACTGTTGAAAAAATATCATAGAGGAGATTCTGTTTCTATTTCGGAGCTTACAGAAGGAGAACAGAGTATAGCCTCGATATATCAGATATCATCAACATATATAAACGAACTATTAGATAGGCTGGATTCAAGAGAATTTATACGAGTAAATAGAACAGCGGGCTTGGATATGGTCTACATAGAAACAGATATGATGTCAGAAGATGTATTAGAAGAATATTATAAGAATCATAGATAAGGTGAACGATATGAGTAATTATTCAAAATTAGGTGAGTTTGTGAGTTTTAATGTAAATTTCAAGTCAGCTATTAATTTATATTTGAGCCTTAACAAACCAGAAAAAATAAAAAGTTATATTCCGACAAAATCATCGGTAAAAATTTTGAGAGACTACCTATATGGTGTTTTTAACAATCATGAACAGGCAACTCTCCTTATTGGACCGTATGGCAAAGGTAAATCTCATTTGTTTTTGGTTGTTATATCTATATTGTCTCTTGAAAGAAATGAGGATAACTATGCAATCATAAGAGAGTTGGAGGATAAAATAAACGATAATTCTCAACTTGGAATAGAGACTGCTGAGTTGATAGAGAGTATATGGAATATTAAACCGATGCTGCCAGTTTTGGTTCAGGATTTTCAAGGCGATTTGAAACAGTCTTTTTTGAGTGCAATGAACGAGGCGTTAAAACGCGAGGAACTCAGGGACTTATTTCCGGACACATACTATTCATATGCCATAAAAAGGATTGAAGAATGGAAGAACCTATATCCAGATACATATAGTGAATTCATAGATTCCTTAGACGAAAGAGGGAAAAATATTGATGACTTTATCGTGGAGTTGAAATCTTTCTCAAGAGATTCTTTGGATGCTTTTATGAATATCTATCCTGCTATTACATCGGGAAGTACCTTTAATCCTATGGTTGAGAACGATGTATTGCCTTTGTATAAGAATATCAGCGAAAAGTTGGTGGAAGATTATGATTATTCAGGTGTTTATATTGTTTTTGATGAATTTAGTAAGTTTCTTGAAGGACAGGATGAAACCAAAATTGGAAGTAACATGAAGTTTTTGCAGGATATTTGTGAACTTGCCTGCGATTCTTCAAATGCAAAAATTCATATAACAATGATTGCTCATAAAAGTATTAAGGAATATGGGAAACATATTTCAAAAGAGATAAGCGATGCGTTTACCGGTATTGAAGGAAGAATAGTTGAAAAATACTTTATAACTTCTTCGAAAAACAATTATGAATTAATAAAGGATGCCATAGTAAAAAAAGATGGATATTTAAATTTGTTTCCTAGTAAGGAAAAGTATTTTGGTGAAAAAGTCGGTAAAGAATTTTATGATGTGCCTTTCTTTAAGAGTAACTTTGAAATCATTGATTTTAAGAATATCATATTGGAGGGGTGCTATCCGTTGAATCCAATAGGTGCGTATTTGCTTCTTAATATCAGTGAAAAAGTTGCACAGAACGAAAGAACTCTGTTTACATTCATATCAAATGATGAATCGAACAGTATGTACAGGTTTGTGAAAAATCATAATGGAGAGAGACCATGGATAGTTGGAGTAGAACTCATATATGATTATTTTTCAAATTTGTTTAAAAAAGAGGTGATAAATGAACTTGTTCATAGTGAGTGGCTTAACGCAGAGTATGCTATTGGCAAGTGTACGGAAAAAGAACAGATCATTCTGATAAAGGCATTAGCATTGTTCTTGATTATTGATAAGTATGATGAACTTCCTGCTACAGAAAAATTGTTATCGCTAGCGACTGGTTTACCAGATGCACCACAGGTGATTAAACAATTAGAGGATGGGAATGTCATATATCGTAAAGGTGCTACAAACAGCTTTGTGTTTAAGACTCGTGCAGGAGCAGCATTAAAGAATGAGATAAAGAGACAGCGAGCTACACGAGGCAATGATGTTGATTATAATGCTGTTTTTACTGCTGTTGAGCAAAAAAAGTTTTTTATACCTCAACGATATAATACAAATGCAGTGATGACAAGGTATTTTAGGCATGAGTATTTGAGCGTTGATGCTTTTATGTCAATAAATACTGAGGATAGTTTTTTTGATGATGATGAGTTTTGCGATGGTAAAGTGATTTCTTTATACAGTTTTGACGAAATTGATCAAGACAAGGTTAAAAAGCATTACAAGAAGTTAAATTCAAGAAGATTGGTGGTTGTTTGCCCTGATAAGACGTTCTCAGGATCGAAACAGTCGTTGGATCTTGAAATCGTCATGGGTTTAAGGGGAAGTCATTTTAGTGATGACAATGAGGTTATGATGAAGGAACTTCCTCTTCTTGAGGAGGATTTGGTAAAGCAGATACGAAATAAACTCGACAAGATGTATTTATCAAAAGGCTGTCTTATTATGTATTTGACTCAAAAGGGACAGGTTTGTCGTAAAAATCCTAAAAGTATTGATGAGGCTGTAAATCTGAGCTGTGAAATGCTTTATACAAAAACGCCTATAATTAATAATGAATTGATAAATAGAAGGAGCCTGACTACAGGTCAAACTAAGAAAACAAGAGGTATAATCATTGATGCTGTCCTAAAACATGAGGATAATGATAGTTTCTTCTCTGGTACGAATCAGGAAGCAACTATATATAGAGCGTTATTTGTTAATACGGGTTTAAGTACTTCAAGTGAAGATGCCAGCTTACAAGAGATAGTGAAATTGATAGATGAATTTATCAGTTCCGCATCAGGCAGCAGAGTGAGTTTCAGGAATCTTGTTGATCTTTTAGTTGAGCCTCCGTATGGCATGAGGTTATCAGTTTTGCCTTTGTATTTTTCTTGGATTCTCGCTAGAAGAAAAGAAGATATAGTCATGTATTTTAATGGTAAAGAGGTGGCTATTGATGCTGACATTATAGTTAATGCTTTTGATGTGCCGGAGGATTACGAACTTTTCGTGTCAAAGGATGATGTTGAAAAGGAGAAATATATATCTGAGCTTAATAATTTGTTTAGCATTGATAATGAATTAAATCTCAGTGAGAATAGAATAAAGAATATCGCTTTATGTATGCAAAGGTGGTTTAGAGCACTACCTCAAGTTACAAGAAATTTCAGCGATGTAGATGGAATGGAGTATTCATCCGAGCAATTGGAAGCTGTTAGGATCTTTAAGAATCTTCTTCAAAAGTTTGAATTAAATCCATATGAGTTGCTGTTCGTTCAATTGCCAGATTTATTTGCAGATGGCAAAAATCTTAAAGATACCTATTCAGGAATTGATGAAGCAAAGACGCTTTTAGATGACTACTACGATTGGATTATTGAAAAAGCAGTAGAAGGAACTTATGATATTTTTGGCAGGAAGAGAAAGGATGATCTTTATCATATCCTTAAAAACTGGTATGACGAACAAAGCGAAGATTCTAAGAAAAATTTGTTGGATGGCAGAGCAACAAACCTTATGTCCTTTATTAGCAGTCTAAATATATATAATGATAAAGAGATTGTAATTAGATTGGTAAAAACAGTTACAGATGTTTATATTGACAACTGGAATATTGATGCCTATAGCGATTTTGTGGAAGAACTAAGAAATTGTAAACAACAAATAGAATCTATCCATGATGGTGAAGGTACTGGCAAATATACAGTTTCTTTTTATGGACGTGACGGAGAGGAATATACAAGAAATTATGAATGGAACGAGTCGGGAGAGGGAAGTATACTGAAAAACATTATTGAGGATGCTCTCGATGAATACGCTGATTTAAGTGCCAATGACAGAGTATCTATTCTTCTGGAAATGATAGAAAAAATAATTAAGTGAGGTGTTATTTTGATTTACTTAGATAATGCTGCGACAACTTTTCCTAAACCAAATAGTGTTTATTTAAAAATGGATGAATTTGCAAGAAGTTCTGCGGTTAATGCAGGGCGTGGCTCTTATAAATTAGCCAGAGATGCAGTTGGTTTAATTGATGAAACAAAAAAACAAATAAGGGAATTAATGTCCTTAGATTCCGGATGTGAGGTTGTGTTTTCACCGTCAATTACTGTTGCGATGAATCAGATTGTTTTTGGCTTATCGTGGAATGATGGAGATAATGTCTATGTTTCTCCATATGAGCATAATGCTGTTGCCCGAACTCTTAATTATCTAAAAAAAAGGATTAATATAAATGTTCGAGAACTACCAATCAACAAGGAATCTTTGGAGATTGATATAGATAAGATTAGATATGATTTTGCCAAATATAGACCTAAAGCCATATTTTGCACTCATGTTAGTAATGTAACTGGATATATTCTGCCGGTAAAAGAAATATTTGACGAGGGGAAAAAGTATGGTTCAATAAATGTAGTTGACACTGCTCAATCATTAGGACTTATTGATGTAGATGCAAAAGCGCTAAGTGTGGATTTGGTTGCTTTTACTGGTCATAAAACACTATATGGACCGATGGGGATTGGTGGTTTTGTTAATGTGACCGGTATTGTTATTGATGAATATATTGTTGGAGGAACCGGAAGTGATTCGTTAAATTTAGATATGCCACAAAAAGGAGCATCTAAATATGAGGCAGCTAGTACTAATATTGTTGCAATAGCAGGACTGAATGAAGCGTTAAAAGTGTTATCGGTAAGTGACAACTACAAAAAAGAGAGGGACTTGACAAGCGCTTTAATAAGAAAAATTAAAAACACTAATGGAATACAGTTACATATTCCTCAAAATCCTGATAGTCATGTGGGTATTGTTTCTTTTACAGTAAATGGAATGAGTTCAGAAGATGTAGCGATGATACTTGATGAAGATTTTGATATAGCAGTAAGGTCAGGATATCATTGTGCTCCTTTTATTCATAAATATTTGAGGGATGAAAAGAATTTAGGAACTGTTAGGGTTGGATTAAGTGTTTTCAATACCATGGAAGATATTGATATGTTAGTTCACGCAATTCAAAACATATAATACAGGAGGGAAAAAATGAATTATGACATACTGAAGAAGTATATGATGTCTTTTTCTACAGTCTCTTTACGGTCATATTTGGGTGACGATCTGGTTGAGACTTTGCTTGAATGGGATTCTGGTTCTGAACCAATTATGACCAAGAAGAGATTAGCAGAACTTATTATTGGGGTATACGGATTATCCATTTTAAAAGGAAAAGATTTCAGAAAGAATTTAATAAAACGTTTTCCAAATGATTATATTATGAGGTTTAAGGAATGTTTGCCGTCTAAGTATAATTCGGAAGAAGATCCAACAGTCATTGTAGAAGTTGTTTCTAATTCCAGTTGGACGGAAAACAGCGTAAATGAGCGTTTGCTAGAATACTTAAATTTTACATCATCAGATGTTTTTGAAAAAAAGGAAGATGATGAAGAATCAGTTGTTAGTGTGGATGCTTTTTCTAAATTTTATGAATTGCTTGATTATCAGTATATTATTCGCCAAAGAGCACTCAATATATTGAACTCAGGTTATGATTTAAGGCGATTTTTGATTCACATGCCAACAGGCACAGGCAAGACCAAAACAGCGATGCATATAATATGTCATTATTATAATTATTGTATTAATAAAAGTGGTTTGATAGTATGGCTTGCACACACGACAGAATTATTGCAGCAGGCGTATGAAACATTTGTTAATGTTTGGAGAAATATAGGAGATGGAAGTATAAATGTATATAAACTATGGGGAAAGCATAATTTGCCAGATGATATAGATAATATTTCTGGTATTGTGATTTGCGGGATACAGAAGCTTATGTCTATCGAATGTAATAACAAGGAAGTATTTAATGCCATAGTAAAAAATGTACGTTTGATTGTGTATGATGAAGCGCATAAAGCATCTGCAACGGAAAGCAAAAATTTAATTGAACAATTGATGAATAGACAGGGAGGATTGTCGGATAGGGCACTAATGGGATTATCTGCAACTCCAGGAAGATCGACCGAATTGAGTGTCAGTAACGATATTTTAGTTTCTATGTTTGGAAATAAAATAATCGGGATTGATACAAAATTGATGAATCAAGTCAATATGTCTGCTCAGGAAGCTGCTAATGCTAATGTAGAAACTGATGTTATTAAGTATTTTCAGGATAGAGGAGTTCTTGCAAAAATAAAGAAAGAAGAATTATCTTATGATGATAATTTATCTGATGCAGAGATTGAAAAAATAAAGGTTATAGCAACGGATAATGGATATGATGATTTTTCAAAATCTACTCTTGAAATGATAGGAAAGAATAAAAAGAGAAATCAAAAAATTTTAAGTAGGTTGATAAGGTTAAACGAAGAAAAGAAACCAACTATAGTTTTTGCATGTTCCGTTCGACATGGGCAATTATTGTCATCAATGTTAAGGCTAAAAGGTGTGCCAAATGCACTTATTATTGGTTCTATGTCGTCTGTTGAAAGACGAGAATCAATATTACGCTTTAAAAATCCTGCGGATGAATTAAATATACTCATTAATTATGAGGTTCTAACGACAGGATTTGATGCAACAAACATCGAATGTGTATTTATTGCCAGACCTACTCAGTCAGTGGTTTTGTACAGTCAGATGTTGGGGCGTGGATTGCGTGGACCACAAATGGGTGGAAACGAAGAGTGTTTGTTAATAGATGTAAAAGATAATTTGAAGCAATTCAATGAAAATATGGCTTTTTCACATTTTAATGATTATTGGACAATAGGAGGATGATTTATTATGGCTCAGGATATTTTTGTTATTCAAACTATGGGAGACGCTTTGCGAAACACAGGTTACAAAAACATAGAGTGTGCTATGGCTGAAATAATTGATAATTCAGTACAAGCAAACGCCAAAAATGTGTTTATTATTGTTTCTGAAAAATTCAATGAAAAAACAGGACATAACAATATTGATGAAATCGCTTTTTTAGATAATGGTGATGGGATGACGAAGGAAGAATTAGAACGATGTCTTGGAATAGGTTATTCTACCAGAACTGATAGGAAGGGGATGGGAAGATTTGGAGTTGGGCTTCCTCAAGCGTCGTTATATGCATGCCCGTCTGTAGATGTATATTCATGGCAAGGTGGTTATGAAAATTGTAAAAAGGTATTTCTTGATATTGAAAAAGTAAGGAGTGGGGAACAAACTCAGATAGATGATCCTGTTAAAGCTACAATTCCTGATAAGTATAAAATGTATTTAGACTATGTTGTTGCTATTAGCGGTGAAAAATACAATTTTAGAAACAAAGGTACGTTTGTTTTGTGGAGACAGTGTGATAGGGTAGTACCCAAAACAGTAAATTTCCTTTTCAAGCGAATTGATTTTACGCTAGGACAAAAGTTTAGATATTTTATTGCGGAAAATGATGTCAAACTTAGACTGATACATCATGAAAATCAAGATTTTTCGTATGATATTATGCCTAATGATCCTTTAATGTTGATGAAAAATAATTATGTGTTAGGAAACCCAGAAAAACCGGGTGAGATATCTCCAAGAACTAATACTAATTGTACGGAATGTGTTTTTGAACCATATATTAATGACAAATATCCGAAAGGTGAAATACAGTTTCCTATAAAATATGCTGATCCAAACACGCAAGAGATTAAAGAATCTCCTGTTGTTATAAAATTTAGTTGTGTTAGAGATATATTTTATGACAAAACAGCTATACCGGGGGAGCCGGGAAGCACCAAGTTAGGAAAACACGTAAAAAGGTTAGAAGGTATTTCTATTGTTAGAGCAAACCGAGAAATTGATTTTGGACAGTTTGATTTTTATGAAAATATTAATAAACCAGAACACAGGTGGTGGGGATGTGAGATAAGGTTTTCTCCTGAACTTGACGAAGCATTTGGAGTTGCTAATAATAAGCAACATGTTGAATTATTCAGGTTAGATGCGGCGGATTATGAAGATGACGAAGTTCAACCGGTTTGGTTACAATTATATGATGTTGTCCATAATACCATAGATGCTATGTATAAGAAAAATAAACAAACTAGAGAAAATGCAAGAAGTGCAAAGGATATTGGATCGAAGTCATCTGAAATTATAAATTCTGCCGAAAAAAATGATGATGATTCCAATTCAGGAGTGACTGCTGATGTTAGAGAGAATACACCTAAAGAAGAATTAAAAAAGAAAAATATTGAGAAACTTAAGTCGCAGGGAGTAGAGAATCCTACAGAGGAAGATGTTAAGACATACATGGACAATAAAGTCAATGTGGAATATAAGAATCTTGGTAAAACAGGAGGCTTGTTCGATTATTCATTTGAATATGGAAGCTGTATTGTGACGTTTAACATGGATCATATTTTTTACCGTACAACACTAGAGGATTTGTTTAAATCAAATGATGTGAAAATTGCATTTGAATTATATGTTGCATCACTGGTTCGAGCGGTTGATGAAACAAATAAGGTGCAAGAAGATCAGAATGATAATCTTATTGCTAGATGGAATGAAAAATTAAGAAGATACATCAATGAACAGCAAAATTTTGCAAAAAAATAGGAGCATATTATGGCGTTACTGTTATCAAATGAAATATTAAATGCAATAAGTGAGGAACTCAAGAAGGCAACAGAGTCAGTACAGATTATTTCAGCATTTTCTAAGGAATCGACTATTAAATATCTTAATAAGTATATTGAACCTATAGTGGCTGATAAAAGGATTTTAATACGATTCCGCTTAGATGATCTCCTTTCGGGAAGTACTGATTTCTCTGTGATTGATTATTGTAGGGAAAATGGATGGAACGTCTACATAAGGTTTGATTTACATGCAAAAACATACATAGTTGATAATAAAAGAGGAATTAACACGAGTGCAAATGCGACTTCAAGTGGATTAAGCATTGGTAGGACAGGAAATGTTGAACTTGGAACACTTGTTGATATTGAAGCAAAGGATATTGAGAAAATTGATAAGTTGTTTAACGATGCTATTCCGGTTGATGATCCTCTTTTAGAAGAATTGAGGAATCAATTTGAGCAAGCAAAAACTCATAATAGCTCGGGCGTTAAATCACAAAGATGGACTGCTGACATTCTAAATATGTTCAAGCCTAACATTGAAACTTTGTTTTCCTATGAGCTTCCAGATGTTAGTACGCTTGAAAACGGAACACATTTAGATTTTCTTGATATGGATGTTGATAGCGATAACATAAATGAATTGAAAGAAACTTTTAGGTGGAGTAATTCATATTTATGGTTATTGAAAACATTAAATGATAATGGTGGAGAAATGTATTTCGGAGCGATATCAAAAGCTCTGCATGATTCGGTAGTGTCTGATCCTAAGCCATATCGTAAAGATATTAAAGATATGCTTTCCAACCTTCTGGAGCTTATAGAAAAATTTGGTATGGATGAAGTGATGATTGATGTGCCGAACTATTCACAGCGGGTTAGGCTTAGAGAAAATATTTGAATGCGAGGTTATAAATGACAAATTTCAAATATTGAGAGTCAGGAGCTTATTTGTAGGCAAAGGGTTTTCGAAAAAAAATCAGAAAAGGAATGGCTTCGCTGGTAATGTATCATGACTAATGAATTATTTAATTTTATATAATAATACTTTGTAAGTATTGATATAGGATGGTTAGGAGGAAATATAATTGTCTAATATGATGGGACTAAATGAGTCAACAGCTAAATATATAAGGAGTATGTCTGAAATGACTGAAAATATACGAGGAATTTATTTTAATAGTTCATATATGGAAGCTGTTCAAAATGCACAACGTATGGCTTCGGCAATTAGGGGCGTATATGATAATCCCGGATATATGAAGGTTGTTGAATCCGCTCGGAGGATGGTAGAGACATTGAATAGTTCCATACCTAACTTATACTATAATCCGTCACTGATAAAATCTACAAATAGAATATTGGAAGCGTTGAGTAATAGTAAAATATATAGTGATAACGCTATGAAATCAATGCTATCATCAATTTCAAAAGCTATAGAGCCACAGATGATATTATTAAATCAGAATAATATATTAGAAATAACAAGAAGGCATTTCGAATCGGTAGAATTTTCATCTCAGAATCTTTCTTTTATGATGAAAAATCTACAAGAAGCTATAAGTAATTCAGAAGAGCTATATGATAATTCGGTTGATTGGGAGATTGATGATAGCGAGATTTCGGAGAGCATTGAGTTTGCTGTTACTGGTAATCTGTCACAGGATGAAATTGAGGAAAGAAATAAGAAGTCAGGCGGAGGTTTCGTTTTATGTTTGAAAAATATTCTTATATGGTTGATGGTGACAATTCTATCGGGATATATTCAGTATGCGTTTCAGCCAATTTATGAAACCGCTGATAGAATTTTACTTAAGAAAGAAGCAAATAAAGATTCGATTAATATAGGATATGTGGAACCAGGTTCAAAAATTACAATTCATTCGAATAAAGATGGTTACACAGAAATTAGCTGTGAGTATGAGGACGGTGTTGTACAGGGTTATGCTGAGAAAAGAGAAATAGACAATAACACGAAGGTTGTTTACAAATCTTTGAGTGATGATGAGGTTGTATTTGTCGCTAATTGTATGATGTTGATGTCAGAGTATTGGGATGTAGACTTAAACGAGACAAATGAAAGATTAAACGTGAAATATAATATTGTTAGAGATTACATTGTGCCAAATTACAATAAATTCAGTGAAATGGATTTTGACGAATTGGCTGATAACATTTCACAAGAGTATAATTCAAGAGTATCGAAGCAGCGAAAATGAAAGGACATTTATTGGTTTGAAAAAGAAAGCATTATTGGAAGAAGCAAAAAAAAGAGTATGTGCCCAGTCCGTTATGGATGCTGAGGATGATAATATCGTTAGTGTTCTGGACAGGCTATATGATGAAGCACATACGCATTCAAAGATTATAGCATATTTGCTTGATGTGCCTATTTCAAATGATAAAAAGGAAAGCTTTTTGAGTTTGTTTCTTAAGCGGATAGATGTTCCGGCTGAGTACTTAAGTGCGAAAAAGTGGACCATATACAGAGAGCGTACTTTTGACGAGGGCAGGATTGATTTTGTTCTGGAATCATCGGAATACGTAGTCGCTATTGAAATGAAGCTTGGTGCGGGTGACGGAAGTCATCAGCTTGAAAGGTATGATAGGTTTTGCAGGAGCAGACACAAGAAATACGGCTTGTATTATCTTACTATAGGCGGATATGAGCCGAGCGAGCAGAGCGTAGGTGGTATTGATGTAAACAGGCTTCATTGTATCAGTTTTTCTAAGGATATACTTGAATGGCTTGGTGCTTGTCTTGATATTACTGAGTATGGAGGGTATAAATATTCTCTTATAAAGCAGTACATAGGTGCAATCAGGCAGATTACAGATAAAGGAACGACGTTTGGTATGAGTGATTTGATAAAGGATTCAGAAACGGCATTTGCTGTGGTGGAGCTGCATAATGAGCTGCAGGATAAAATTGCTGCAGTAATGAGTGATTTTCTTAAGGCTCTTATGGAGTATTTAGGGGAAAATACAGACAGAGAGTATATTGTTTCTTCGCTTGATGGTAATGAGTATTATTTTGAGACCGGTAAGTCATATCCGGGTTTTTATACGATTCTGGATTCGACACAGATAAATACAGTTTTATATCGTTTTTATTTTGCGGTAGAAGTGAATTACAAATTATATGTCTATTTTGGATTTGACAGGGTAAAGAAAAATGGCGAAGAAGAGAATATCAATATAGATGTGATGCGCAAGAAAGACAGAGCTTTTTGCGATAGATGCTTGGAGCGAGTCTGGCAACTTGATATTAGAGATTTGAAAACAGAGAATGATATTTATTGGGTATATGTTGAAAATACAAAGGGGGAGAAATTGGACTTTAAGCATTGGAGCGACAGTGTTATCGAGCTGATTGATGATATGGATATTCAGGTCGAGTACATAGGGGATTATATAGTAAACCGGATATTAAAAAGAATTTGATTTTGTGGGGAGATTACATATGGCAAACGGTAAATACGGGGAGTTCTGGGGATGCTCAGGATATCCCGATTGCAGATATACGGAGAATGTGTGAGGATATAAGGCTTTGGCGGATAAATTAAGGAAAGTATGGATATGTATTCTTGGAATTTTACAAGGATTTGCCGGAAGTTATATGGCATTGATGGGTTATGTT
>JAILEL010000278.1 GCA_024687845.1 Eubacterium sp. | reverse complement strand
AGGCGTTGTTAGAAGAGATTGATAGTAGATGGCGTTAATAGAATGTATGTGAAGTTTACTTACATCCTGTGCTTTAGTAAGTGGATTTCAATTACATATATTTTCTGTAATCGAATTGCAATGACAGTTTAGGTGATTATTGTGCATTGTAATGACATTGCAGTTTTTTTATTACATATGTATGCGTTGAGAGAAATTGATGTCGCCCAAATGTAATTACATAATTTGAACGGGATATAATAAATGATGACAACGGCGGTATATGTATGTGATAAATAATGACAACTGAATATATTTGAATATTATATGGAGAATATTCGTGATTATGCTTATCCAGGGTCTTAGGGGTGTCCCCTAACAAGATGCAAAACCCAACCTATATAGGTTTTGCGTATCTTGCCACTATCATCTTTAGTTGGAGAAATGTTCACTACGTTGGGAAGTTAAATTTGCAACAAAGCAAGGAAATATTAGAGGTGTAGGCAATAATTTCATCAAAATACAAACTGATAAGAAGGTGCATGATGTCAGATTATTATTTAGTTGGAGTTAATCTGATAGACTGTGCTTTTTTTATATGGTAAAAGCAACAGGTAACTGTTCACCATGTTAAAAAGTACAGGAGGTACAAGATGGAATTATTTGTTAATGAATCTGACGAGAGAAAGGAGGTGGTACTACTTGATGATAATATGAGAATTGTGATACCGGTTTTCCGATTTCTAAAAAATCAAATAAGGAAGGGGCGCGCGTTTAATACTATTAAAGCAAATGGACGTGATCTAAAAGTTTACTATGATTTTCTTGGAGAATATGAATATGATGTCATGAATGCAACACCAGACACGATTCTAGATTTTATTGATTATTTACGGCGGACTGATGATATGCCAGCTTTATACCGTGAGAGTGAACTGACAGCAAAGACAATCAATAGAATGCTGTCAACTGTCAGAAGTTTTTACAAGTTTTGTAATATAACATATGGAACAGTAAATCCTATTTTGTTAGAAGAGGTAAATGCAGGAACATTAAGAAGAGGTATGCTGTCACATATCGGATACGATAATAAAGTTAGAAGTTCAGTATTCAAGGTTAAAGAAACGCAAAGGCGAATTCATCTAATATCAGAAGATGAAGCAGTAGAATTTATGAAGCAGCTTCCTACAAGAAGAGATCAGCTAATTTTTAAAGTTTTATATCTAACAGGTGCCAGAATACAGGAAGTTTTGGATTTGAAAATCTCTCAGATTCCTTACCCAGATATAAGTAAAGAAATCTGTGTATTAGAAGGAATTAAGTCTAAGGGAAAAACTAGAGATTTGTATGTTCCAATGATACTTATTCAGGAATTAGATGATTTTATTATGGAAGAGAGAGGGCTTGTTGATACTGAGCATGATTATTTGTTTATAGCCAATAAACCTGGAATGATAGGAAACAGACTTAGTTATAGAAGTATATATGGTGTATTTAAACTTGTATCTGAAAGCACCGGAATTGAAATGAATTTTCACGATTGCAGGCATACTTTTATATCTAGACTTACTGAAACTGGTATGGATATCAGTTTGATTCGGATTATTGCAGGTCATGAACAGGTCAGTACTTCTCAAAGGTATATTCATATCTCAGGTAAGTATCTGAATGAGAGTCTGGCTGAGTATTGGAACAAGAGTATCCTTACAGGGGGTGATATAAATGAGTAAGCGCCCTGAAGGAGATATATGGACAGAACGAGTAACAGATCCAATGAGTCTGAATTATGGAAAGACTGCAATATTTGATTTTACGGGAATACAAAAAGAAGATGTAAAAGAACTAATGAAATCATATGTTTGGCATGAGTATAGATCTCGTAATTTGGAGATACTAGCATTGTCTAGTAGATTAAAACAGATAGTCAGCGTGTTTTATCCATATCTTGTCATAAAACGAATAGAAAGTCTGAAGGATCTAACACCACAAAGTATGGAGGAATATCAGACATACCTTGCAACTGTGCTCAACAAAAAAGGAAAACCTTACAGTAAATCTACGCAATTGTTTATGTATTCCGCTGTAAAAGGGATGATTCTATATGGGCAGAGGCATTGCAGGGAACTTTTACCGGAAGGAGATCTTTTTATAGACTGCGTCAATGTAAAGTATAACCGAAAAGTAAAAATTGAATATATCCCAGATGGTGTGATGGAACAGATTAATTCTGCTTTGTCAGAGGAAGAAAATATTTATTTAAAGGCTGGTATTACGATTTTGAAATATACCGGAATGCGGATTAGCGAACTATGCACGCTTCGAGTCGATTGTTTAGAGGAGCATCTGATTAATGGCTATACAATGAAGTGGATGGATCATAAAAATAGTAAAGAACGGCAACCTTTACCGGTTCGCGCAGAATGTGCAGTTGCGGTAAATAGTCTTTTGGAGCATACACGGGATATACGAATCAGAACAGACGATAAAGAATTAAAAAACTACTTATTTCTAAGAGATAATGGAACTACTATTCATAGTGTAAGTAGAAGTGTTATGGGGAGCTGGATTCGAAGATTTCCTGAGGATCATAAGATTCTTGATGATAACGGAAATATTTATCATCTGTCGTCGCATCAATTTCGTAGGACGCTTGCTACGGATATGCTATCAAATGGAGTCAATATTAATGTGATACAGAGTTTTCTTGGGCATGCAACTCCAGCAACAACAGCAAAGTATTATGCAGATGTGAAAGATAAACAGCGCGTTGGAATTTTCAAATCAATAGGTGTTATAGGAAATATCAAATCTGTTGATGAAAGTATTATTGCTAATGCTGACGAGTTGGAATGGTTTAGGGATAACCAGCAAGGTGCAGCCAAGATGTGTGATGGTTACTGCACAAAGCCAGTAAAGAATGGGGAAATATGTGACAGATTATTGAGGAAACATAAGTGCTTAAGTTGCTCTAGATTCATTACAACACCAGAATATCTGGAAACACACAAGAATCATCTGAAATCACTAGAAGAACAATTGAAAGACAATGTTTTTGGAGAACATTATGCTGCTCATTTAACTCAGACAATTGAAGTGTTACGTGAGATTATTCGAAGATTGGAGGACATTGAAGATGCTTAATTCAGCAAAAATAATAACACTTCAGAACTTAGAGGACAAAGAGGAAAATACAATTTCAATCGGTAACTCGTTTTATACAGATGATATATGGGATATGGAGCAATATATGCAGGATGTAACGCTAAAGTCGGGAGCAAAAAAACTTCGATTTGATGTTTTTGCAACTATGGAATACAGGAAACTGATGAAAAAATATGCGTATTACAAACTTGGTAGGGTAAAACCGAGAACGGTAATTGGTTATGTAAATGGCTGTTTTCCAACTTTTTTTCATTATTGTGAAGAGCAGAATATTTATTCCCTGATTAATTATCAGGAGTCAGATATGCTTGATTTTGTTGGTTATCTGAAAGAAGAAAAGCATGTATCCGAAAGAACCGGATATACAATGACAAGTGTTCTGGAAGAATTATTTCGGATTGGCAGAGAAAAGGGGTGGGAGGTGCCAAGAGAAGATGTATTTGCTCTGATATCATCAAGGGATATATGGAAAAGAAATAGACAGATTGAACTAAATAAGACACAGCCAATTCCGGATAAAATTTTTGATCAGATATTAGATTGTGCAATAAATAGAGAAAGGTTTGGTCTGACCAGCGCAGGTATTATTATACAAAGCCAAACAGGATTGCGTATAAATGAGGTTCTATCGCTTACGGAAGGGTGTATAGAGTATTTGTCCGATGGAACAGCGTATATGAATGTTACTATAAGTAAAACAGAGCGAGGCGATGCGATTAATCATAAAATTCTTGTAAATGAACTTGTGGTAAATACAGTAAAGAATCTAGAGGCATTAACAAGATTACTTCGTGAAGAAAGCGGTAGAAAAGAATTGTTTTTAACAAAATATCAGGTGATCAGAACTGCAAAAGGTACAGAGTGGACTGGAAGGCGTTTGAAAGCGTTTATGAAACGCCATAATATCCGAGATGATAATGGAGAAATATATTCCTTGGCATCCCATCAGTTTCGGGCAACATTTGTAAAAAATCTAATAAAAAAGAATGTGCCGTTAACTTATATCAAAAAACATTTCGCACATGTATCAATTGAAATGACGGCACACTATTTAACATTAAAGAATGACGAGGTACAGGAAATGTATACATCTATGATTTTAGGTAAAGAATCAAAGTTGGCTGGAATCAGAGCTGGCGAGATACGTAAAAAGCTGGACTGTTATTTTCAAGGTAAAACAGAATCAGAGATAGAAGAAGCAATGGCAACATTAGCGAAAACACTTAGTTACAATCCGTTACCAAATGGTGTGTGTTTATATGATTTCAGAAGAGGAAATTGTACGGATGGAGATGGGTGTTTTTTTTATAATTGCCCTAATTATGTTACAGAAGCGAGGTATTATCCAGTACTGAAAAAAGAATTAGAAGTATTAGAGCTGGAGATGCAAAGATTAAAAGAATTGGGACGAGAAAGAGATTGGCAACGCCAGTATGTAAAGCATCAATATTTAAAACCATTGGTTGAACAATTGGAGGAACAGATCAATGAATAAAAATCAGTTAAGAGGATTAGAGGAAGCAACTAGAGAACGAAGTGAAGAATGTATCCGATTAGCAAATGAGGCGATAGATATGCTTAAGAGACAGGGGAAGAAGATTACATATGTGTCAGTATCTAAGCTATCGGGGGTTTCAAGGACGACATTATATAGGACTGAGGTGTTAAAAGAACGGATTGAGAGTTTAAAAGCATTTGGAAATGAAGATGCAAATACAGTACAAAGAGTAAGTGTTAAAGAAGGGATTAGTCGAGAACATCAGCTAAGAGAAGAAATCAATCATTTAAAGAAAGAAAAAAGAATGCTTATTGAACAGTTGATTGATCGTCAGGAAATCCTGGATGAGAATGAAAAACTTAAGGTAGCATTACGCCGCTTACAGTTACAACGTAGTGAACAAAAAAATCTGTAGCAGACGTAAAAAACTAAGAAAATATGGGGTGTAACGTGGTGTACACCCCATCAACTAAAGATAACGCTATTATTCAAATGATTTCAAAACGTCAAAACTGAAGGTGATGTGACCAGAGATTTTATACAGATAAAAGAAGGGAGGAATGCTTATGGCGAGAGGGAAATCGATTGTTAAAGGCTTTAGAATTTCAGAAAAGGAAGCTGAACTCTTATCAGCGAGGGCCTTGGAGTCAGGGATGAAGGAAAGCGATTATATAAGGCT
>JAILEL010000127.1 GCA_024687845.1 Eubacterium sp. | reverse complement strand
AAGAGTAAGCAGGCTATAGAGCAGATGCTCTGACACAACTTCCTGGTTATTATATTCCATACATATTCTCTGACAGCCTTCAACAGCCTCAAGAGATTTTCTTGTTAATTTATCAGCATTCATACACTCAACTCCTTTCCTTCTTGTTAGCACTCTCACTTGGTGAGTGCTAATCTTTTCTTAATGATGTTATACCACTATGCAGTTACCCTGTCAATCACTTTTTATGAGATGCTACTATTCAGATTGTAACTATTCACGGTTAACTCAAAAAGCACTCCCTCATATTTTAAACAAGGGAGTGCCTTCATATAAAGTTATTCAGATAGATTTATCATAAATAATTTATGTTCAAATGTAACTATTCATTACTATTCACGGTTATGCAAGCTTAGTTCCGCAATTTGGACAGAACTTTGCGCCACCTGTCTGTGTTCCACACTCTGGACAAAACTTAGGAGCTTCTGCAGGTGCCCCCTGTGCTGGCTGTCCCTGAGCCTGCTGGTATCCACCCTGTGGTGCCTGCTGATATCCCTGCTGTGGATATCCACCCATTGGCTGGCCGTATCCCTGCTGTGGATATCCGCCCATTGGCTGACCATATCCCTGCTGTGGGTATCCACCCATTGGCTGACCATATCCCTGCTGTGGATATCCGCCCATTGGCTGGCCCATTCCCATGCCCATGTTGCCCATCATCTGACCTGCCATCTGTGCGCCCATCATCATCTCGGCCATATTACCCATAGTTGAATTGCCACCGCTGAGTTTTCCATCAGCCATCGCATCAACCATAGAAAGCTGTGTATATTTTCCAACATCACCAACCATTGCCTGTGCAGCATTCTTGTTGATAGCCTTCTGAATCTCTTCCGGATAATTGAAGTTGTTGATGCTGAAGCCAGTTACAGAAATACCTATCTTACTGAGCTCCATATCCAGATCTTCCTGAATACCCTTTGAAATATCAAAAGCGCTTGCCTGAAGGTTGAACATATCCTTACCTTCTTTTGATATCCACTTCATTAGAAGCTGATCAAGAACAGTAGTAATACGAAGCTTAACATCATCAACTACATAAGACTGCTTAACACCAGCAACCTTATCTATAAGAGTCATATAATCTTTAACCTGAATATTGGCAGTACCATTTGCTCTAACTGGCATACCACCTGGAAGTCCCTGAGCCTGAAGCATTATAGGAGCCTTTGTTCCCCATTTAATAGTGAATTCCTTTGTATTTACGAACAGAACCTCTGCTCTAAGTCCAGAATTGAATCCAAACTTGAATCCCATAAGTGTTGACAAAAATGGAATAATCTTTGATTCAATATCATAGTCTCCTTCATCTGTGAATACACCTTCAACCTTTCCCTGATACATAAAAATAGCATCCTGACCAGGTCTGATAATAAGGCGTGAACCTTTCTTGATTTCTCTATTGGTCCACTTCCAGAAGATCATATTCTCATCAAACTCTTCCCACTCAACTACATTTGCTAACTGATTACCTATAATACCCATACTTTACCTCCAAAAATAATGTTATTATTTTGTCTTTTGACACTTACGTCAAGTGTATACTAATTAATATTTTATGTCAAACTACTCATCACCATCGATATTAATAAGTCCGTCTCCTGGATTTGCATCATATTTACTTGCGAGTCTGTCAAGCTCACTAAGTTCCTCATCTCTTTGAACATTTTCAAGCTCTGCCATGGCATTTGCCCTGTCCATAATATAATCAGCCTTCTCATTCATCTTCGAGAACATTTCTTCAGTATTTCTGGAGCCTGCTCTGCTTGCTATATTATTCATGGAGTTCTGAGCTTCAGCTGTTTTAATCTTCTCATTTATCTCTGCCATCTTTCCCTCGATAGTAGCAGCGTCCTTCTCAAGCTTGGCATTAAGAAGCGCCAGCTGATCCATTTCTGTTTTTGCTCTTTCGTACTTTTCTTTGAGCTTCACTCCTTCAGCTCTTGCCGCCTCAAGCTTATTCTCATATAGCCTGGCATCAGAAGAGCTTCCATTTTCTCTTGCCTTATTAGCATATCTGGCAAACTTCTCTTCCTCATCCATATTTTCATAATATGCTCTTTCAGCTCTTTTATATTCGGTTTCAAGAGCGGCTGTTTCCGCCTTCACCTGACCGAGATCTCTTCTGAGCTGAGCCATATACTTTTCAATAGCCTTCTCAGGGTGTTTATCTTCTTTATTAAATAGAGCATGAACATTTGAAGCCATGATATCCTTAAATCTTGTTAATATTCCCACTTTTAACCCCTTTCTTTTGACCACAGATAACAAAAGCTTTGTGTTCTAGCCGCAAATCTTTCTGTCTTAAGCAGTTCACGAACCTCCTCTTTACTATACCACGCAGCTTCTATCTCTTCAAATGAAGAGTCACTTTTTTGTATCTCACCTTCGCATTTTCCTACTACAACAACATTCATTTCATTTGAAAAGCCTACAGCGCTGTAACTAAGACCAATAATATCGTCTATTGAAATGAGTTTTAGTCCAGTCTCTTCTCTAAGTTCCCTTGCAGCGGCCTCTTCAGGTGTTTCCCCCGGATCAATTAGTCCTGCGGGAAAATTCACAACCCACATACCTGCTGCCATTCTGAATTCTCTGTTTAATAGAATCTTCTCTCCTGACTTATCTGTCATAATAAGCACAACTGCATCAGGTTCTGAACCGTGTAGTTCATCATATGTTTTTATATCGCTATTACGGCTTATTATCTCATATCTTTTCTTCTGTCCATCTTCTGTTTCATAATCAAGATCATATCGGGTGATGAATCGTCCCTGTTCTTTTTTCTCTATTCCAACAAATTTCATTAATATGCTTCCTTATTATGTTAAATAATACGGATCGCTATCTGTCACGATCCAGATTTCTTCGAATAGCTTCCATTTCTTCATCCATCTCAGCAAGTGAGTCGGCACATTTTTTAAGACGAGCAACTACTTCCTCAGGATGCTTTATTTCTTTCTTATATTTCAGCTTATGATCCACAGAGGCCCAGAAATCCATTGCAATGGTTCTGAACTGAACCTCAACCTTCATATGCCGCTTCCCTTCCGAAAGGAAGATCGGAATATCCACAATTATATGCAGACTTCTATAGCCATTAGGCTTAGGATTCTCTATATAGTCCTTTCTTGCAAGCAGAAGAATATCATCCTGCTGAACAAGTAGATCAGCAAGGCGATAAATGTCCTCTCTAAAGGAACAGACAACTCTGATTCCTGCTATATCAAATATTTCACCTTCAATATTTTCTACATTTACCTCAAGTCCCTTTGCCATCATCTTTTCTACAATACTGGCTGGACTCTTAAGTCTCGATTCTATAGACTCAAAAGGATTACGGTCATATTGAAGTGAAAACTCTTCATTCAGAACCTTAAGTTTTGTTTCAATCTCCATGATAGCACAGCGGTAAAGTGTCATCATGTCCAGAAAATCTTTGGTCCTGGAGAAGTTTTTTGCAACTTCTTCGGCCTCTTTACGGAGGCTGGATTCTTCCGGATAATCCATGGTGTACTCCTATTCCATATTTTTATTCACAGTTACCATGAGATAAGTAAACAAAAAGTGCCTGTAAACAGTCATTTTTGTTTCTTATCTCATAAACCTTGAATAGTAACTTTATTTTACATCTTTCTGAAATTATTATTCCTGTATTCTTTTGGTGTGGTACCGGTTACTTTCTTAAATACGCTTATAAAATAACTATGTGATGAAAATGAGAGATCTGTTGCAATCTCTATACTCGTTTTATCGGTATATTTGAGCAGCCAGCAGGCTTCTTCTATCTTCTCGTTTCTGATAAATTCACTGACAGTACAATTCATTTCCTTTTTAAAGAGCTTTGACAGATAAGTTTCATTCAAAACAACTTCTTCTGCCAATTCAGAAACAGTAATACTCTTATGGATATTTTTATGAATATAATCAACACACTGAATTATCTGTTTTGATTTAGCTGAACTCTTTGTCCTGTCACGCATAAATTCTGTATATGCAACTATTGTCTCCCATTCGACCTGACGCAGTTCTTCGATTCTGGTCTTTTTGTCAGCCTTTCTTATATAAGCATCACTCATCTTATATGCAACATCCTGCGGCATTCCGTTACTAATGCAGACTCTGGTAACTATTGTCACCATTGCTATAAAATGATACATCATATTTCTTGCCGGATTGTCAGATAACACACCTCTTATTTCGTCATTAGATCTGGGAGATATCTCCCATTCTTTTCTGACTTCTTCAAGCTTTCCTTCTGCTATAAGATTATAGAATGACATCTCGTTCTCATATGTAGGATGTTTTGTGTCATTTTCTCTTTCCATAAAAATATTTTGTGTTATTTCTCTCTTAATTTCTGACATAGTCTGCCCCCTTCTACTGTCCAGTGAATCCCCTATACAAGTCACATTAACCTATAAAAATCCGGATAATCCGTACACTATATAAACTAATACGGAGAGCTGATTCTTTGTAACAATGTACCATATCAAATACCTAAAATTCACTATTATTTACAATCTTAAAATTAAACCATCATTTTGATACAAATTGCAATTTTCTTGTATAAAAATCTTACGAAAATTATTATACTGATATCAGTTAATAAATAAGCCCCCTGTTAAAGAAGATTTATTCTTCTTTAATCATATAAATACTTTTAACCTTCACTAATGGTAAAAGGACGGATTCGCAAGGATTCGTCCTTTTATCCTTTTATGCTAAAACTCAAAGATTAGTATAACCTAACTTACCAGTCTTTTTCAAGTTATTTATAATCTTTTTCAGATGAACCTCCAGTCAGTAGAACTGTAAAGCTTATCATAGGCTTTTTGTAGGTTACACTTATCTTACCTTTAAACATTCTGACGAGACTGTCAGCCATGGATAAACCTATACCATAGCCTTTCTTCTCATTACTATGCGATTGATCTTCTCTGTAGAATCTGTCAAAGAAGCGCTTATAGTCAATCCCTTCACCATCTTCATAATTATTAGCAACTACAAAACAAGCCTGCTTTCCCTTTTTTCGTAAAGAAACGCTTATAGTTCCTTTATCGTCACAGTATTTTACTGCATTATCTGTAAGAATATTAGCAAGCTCCTGTACGCCTTTTTCATCCGCCTTCACTATTACATTTTCTTCAATATTAGCTGTCAAATGTTTGCCCTGAGTTTCTGCCACAGTAGCAAAATCTGAAACTACCTTTCCAAGTACTTCTGACATATTTACATCAGTTAAAACAATATTCTCTCTCTCTTCAAGCTTTGAAAGAACAACAAGCTGTGAGATAAGATCTGACATACGCTTAACCTGTTTGATATTACTTTCAGTCCATTCATTTTTACCGCTCATCATTTCAATAACTTCAGTATTTGCTGAAATGACAGCAAGTGGAGTTTTTAGCTCGTGGCTTGCATTGGTAATAAACTGCTTCTGAGCCTCTGCATTCTTAATATAAGGCTGCACTACTCTTCTTGCAAAGATTGAGAGGAGTAATAGTAGCAAAAGCATACTAAGTGAGCCTATATAAATGGAGAACTTTTTTATAAAATTAAAAGACTTTATATATCTGGTACAATCCATAACAGTTAGTTTTTCGTTACCATCAGCTATTCTGTTCTTTTTAAAAGCATAGTATGAATTATCAAATAAGAAGATTCCGTGATCCCTGTCATTCGAGAAAACCTTTTTATAGAATGATTCAATATCTTCATCACCTATAGAGGCAATATGAGCATCATTTATACTTATTACTGTCCCATCATTCCCAAGTGTGAAGGTAATATATCTGGCTTCAAACTGAGTTTCAAAGGTTATTCTTTTATCTTTTATCTTCTCAAATTCATCTTCCTTTACGTAACTATCTTCATGTTTAGAAACAAAGTCAAGTGTAGTATAGATATCCTTTAAAGTATTCCAATATGTTACTGAGTTCACAAGTCCGAGCACGATAAAAAGTACTATCATCATAGACAGTGCAGAAATACCTATAAACTTGATTTTTATTTTTCTGAACATGTTAATCTCCTGTTACGATTATTATCATTAATTCACAGTTAACTCTTAAAGCATTCTTATTTCCACATAGAATTATAAGCTAAATTATGACAATTTAAGGTTACTTTGTAC